>CAZTHV010000072.1:0-957 GCA_964613165.1 uncultured Marmoricola sp. | reverse complement strand
TCCAGGTCGTGCCCATGTCGAGCAGGTTGACGAAGAAGTCGTTGCTCAGCGTCCCCGGCTTGTCGGTGAGTACGCCGAGTGAGGACCCGTCGTAGTTCGCCCCGAGCACCCGCAGGCCGCCGACCAGGGCAGTCATCTCCGGAGCGGTCACTCCGAGCAGGTTGGCCCGGTCGATCAGCTGGTGCTCGGCGGGGAGCCGGCTGCCCTTGCCCTGGTAGTTGCGGAACCCGTCGGACACAGGCTCGAGCCAGGCGAAGGAGTCGACGTCGGTCTGCTCCTGGGAGGCGTCCACCCGGCCCGGCGTGAACGGCACCTCCACGTCGTACCCGCCGGCCTTGGCCGCCTGCTCGATGCCGACACCGCCGGCCAGGACGATCAGGTCGGCCAGCGAGACCTGCCGGTCACCCGAGTCGAACGACTCCTGGACGCTCTCCAAGGCACGTAGCACCCGGGCGAGCTCGGCCGGGTTGTTGACCGCCCAGCCCGACTGCGGCTCCAGCCGGATGCGGGCGCCGTTGGCGCCGCCCCGCTTGTCGCCGCTGCGGAAGGAGGCAGCAGAGGCCCACGCGGTGCGGACCAGGTCGGCCACGCTCAGGCCCGACTCGGCGATCGCCGACTTCAGAGCGGCAATGTCCGCGGTGGTGAGCGGGGCTCCCGTGGGCTCGGGCAGCGGGTCCTGCCACACCTGCACCTCGGCGGGGACCTCCGGGCCGAGGTAGCGCGAGACCGGGCCCATGTCGCGGTGGGTCAGCTTGAACCAGGCCCGGGCGAAGGCGTCGGCGAACTCCTCGGGGTTGTCGTGGAACCGGCGCGAGATCGGCCCGTAGATGGGATCGAAGCGCAGCGCCAGGTCGGAGGTCAGCATCCGGGGCTCACGCTTGCCGTCGCCGAAGGCCTCCGGGACCATGTCCGCGCCGCCGCCGTTCTTCGGCCGCCACTGGTGCGCGCCCGCCGGGG
>CAZTHV010000071.1:9059-11786 GCA_964613165.1 uncultured Marmoricola sp. | reverse complement strand
AGACGAACATCTCCACCTTGTCGAACCAGTGCACCCGGAAGATGCCCTTGGTGTCCTTGCCGTGCGAGCCGGCCTCCTTGCGGAAGCACGGGCTGAACGCGGCGTACCTGAGCGGCAGCGAGGCGCCGTCGAGGATCTCGTCGGAGTGGTACGCCGCCATGGGCACCTCCGAGGTGCCCACGAGGTACATGTCCTGGCCCTCGATCCGGTAGACGTCGTCGGCGGCCTGGCCGAGGAAGCCGGTGCCTTCCATCGCCCGGGGCTTGACCATCGACGGCGCGATCACCGGAGTGAAGCCGGCCTCGCGAGCCTGCTCCATGGCGAGGTTGACCAGCGCCAGCTCCAGCTCGGCGCCGACGCCGGTGAGGTAGTAGAAGCGCGATCCGGAGACCTTGGCGCCGCGGTCGAGGTCGATCGCCCCGAGCATCCGGCCCAGCTCGACGTGGTCCCGCGGGGTGATGCCCTCGGCCTCGAAGTCACGAGGAACGCCCACCTGCTCCAGCACGACGAAGTCGTCCTCGCCGCCGGCCGGCGCCTCGTCGGCGGCTGGATTGGGGATCGCCATGATGGCGTCGGTCCAGGCCTGCCCGGCCGCGGCCTGGACGGTCTCGGCCTCCTTGACCGCCGCCGCCAGCTCCTTGGTCTGCGCGAGCAACGCGGCCTTGTCGTCGCCCTGGGCTCGCGGGATGAGCTTGCCGACCCGCTTCTGCTCCGCGCGCAGCCGCTCGAACTCCGCGATCGCCGCGCGGCGGGCCGCGTCCGCCGCGAGCGCCTCGTCGACGACCGCGCCGGACAGACCGCGCTTGGCCTGGGCGGCGCGGATCACATCGGGCTGGTCGCGGAGGAGTCGGGGATCGATCACGAGCCCGAGGATATCGGCCGGGCACGTCCGGGCCCGCGAGCACGTCGTACGAACGGGTCGTCCGGGCGATCGCTTCGTACGACGTCCGCCGGACGGCGCGCCGGGACTCAGTCGACCGGCGGGAGAACCACGGCGAGGTCCGCGACGGCGCGCGGCACGATCGCCGGCGAGGCGGTGCCGACCGCGGTCCACTCGGTGCTGCCGCTCGAGGCGACGTACGCCGTGATGCTCGGGTCGTCGGCGCAGAAGAGGTACGTCGACCCGCCGTCGAAGGCGAAGCCGCCCGCGAAGTCGCACGGCGGCGTCGGCAGGTCGCCGAGGTCGTCGCCGTCGTAGAGCACGATGCTGCCGCCCTGGCGCTCCACCGGCCGGGTGTCGTCGTCGCCGTTGCCCGGCGGCACCGTCTCCTCGGAGTCGACGGACTCGATGTAGGGCTGGCCGGTGTTCTTGTCGAAGCCGCCGGCGAAGAACCAGCCCGGCTCGAGCTTCAGGGTGCTCTCCTGCTTCGCGGCACCGGCCGCGAGGTCGACGGCCCACACCCGGTGCTGCCGGTCCACCACACGCAGCAGGTCGGCCTCGTCGGGGTCGAAGGCCCACGCCACCGGCACCATCGAGGAATCGCCGGTCATCGCGCGCAGGTCGATCTTGGTGGCCGAGCCGTCGCCGATCGAGTAGACCGGGACCTTGCCGCTCGCGCGCTGCGCCTTGGGGATGGTGGCGTCCAGGATCGCGCGCTCATGATCGGCACTGACCAGGAGCGCCTGGGCGTCGGCGTAGGTGTCGCCGGCCCGGACGCCGGGCAGGATCGTGCGGGCCGCCTGGCCGGTCTCCGGATCGAACCGGACGTAGACCGCACGGGCCACCTCGCCGTCGGCCCCCTCGGCGGTGCTGAACCTCAGCAGCCAGTCACCGGACGGCGCCTGAGTCGGCGTCGCGCTCGCCGGGTCCGGCGTGGGACCTGCCGAGGAGTCGTCGGTGTCGCCGCACGCCGCGGCGCCGAGCAACAGCGCGGTCAGGCCGATCGCGGCCAGCACGCTTCTGGTCATAGCCCACCTGGTCTTCCGTCGCATGGTCGTGTCCTCGGTGGAGTTCATCCCACACCGAGCATGCCAGACGTCCCGGTGAGGAGCACGGGGAGGAGTCCGGTCCGGGCATCCAGGCTCGGCCTGGATCCACCGGTCCGCGCCGTCGCGAGCGTCACCAGATGGGGGCGCGCAGCAGGTGGAGATCGGTGGCTCCAGGCTCAAGCACCGCAACGATCGAGAATGGCAGCGGTGTCGACGCCCGGAGGCAGCGTGCCGAAGGCGACCCCGTGGTCGCCACCGAAGCGGGTCGCGCAGAAGGCGTCGGCCACGGCCGCGGGGGCATGCCGCACCAGCAGCGACCCCTGGAACACCAGGGCGAGCTGCTCGACCACCCGGCGGGCGCGGTACTCGATGTCGTCGAGGTCGGACAGCTCCTTGTACAACCGGGCGACGGCGTCGTCGAGCCGGCTGTCCGCCCCGGCGGCAAGCCCGATCTCCTCGAAGAACACCTCGAGCGCCGCCGGCTCGCGGCCGATCGCCCGCAGGGCGTCGAGCGCGGCGACGTTGCCCGAGCCCTCCCAGATCGACATCAGCGGGGCGTCGCGGTAGAGCAGCGGCATCCCGCTCTCTTCGGCGTAGCCGTTGCCGCCGAAGCACTCGAGCGCTTCGTTCGCGTGGCCGGCGGCGCGCTTGCAGATCCAGTACTTCATCACTGCCGTGCCGAAACGCCGCAGCGGCTCATCGCCTTCGTCGAAGGCGCGGGCGACGCGGAAGAGCGCCGCGGTCGACGCCTCGGACTCGATCGCGAGATCAGCCAGTACGTTCTGCATAGCGGGTTGA
>CAZTHV010000071.1:4724-9049 GCA_964613165.1 uncultured Marmoricola sp. | reverse complement strand
CGCGGCATCCCCGAGTCCTCGATGTACCCGTTGCCGCCCAGGCACTCCAGCGCCTCCGCGGCGTGCATCGGCGAGCGCTTGCAGATCCAGTACTTCGAGACCGCCAGCGCCACCCGGCGCAGCAGCGTCTCGCGCTCGTCGCCGCGCGCGGCCCGGTCGACCGCGCCGGCCAGCCGCATCGCCGCGTGGGCGGCGCCCTCGGCCTCGATCGCCAGATCGGCCAGCACATTGGCCATCAGCGGCTGGTCGATCAGCCGCCTGCCGAACGCGCTGCGGTGGCGCGCGTGGTGGACGGCCTGCACCGTGCCGAAGTGCATGCCGGCGGCCGAGCCGACGGTGCAGTCCAGCCGGGTCATGTTGACCATCTCCACGATGGTCCGCACGCCACGTCCCTCCTCGCCGACGAGCCAGCCGCTCGCGCCGTCGTACTCGATCTCCGAGGAGGCGTTGGAGCGATTGCCGAGCTTGTCCTTGAGCCGCTGCAGCCGGATCGGATTGCGGCTGCCGTCGGGCAGCACCCGCGGGACGAAGAGGCAGGAGAGGCCGCCGGGCGCCTGTGCGAGCGTCAGGAAGAAGTCCGACATCGGCGCCGACGTGAACCACTTGTGACCGACCAGCTCGTAGCTGCCGTCCGGCCGCGGCATCGCGGTCGTGGTGTTGGCGCGGACGTCGGAGCCGCCCTGCTTCTCGGTCATCGACATGCCGGCGATGAGCCCCGCCTTCGTGCTCGGCTCCCGCAGTCCGTAGTCGTAGGCGCGGTTGGTCAGCAGCGGCTCGTACGTCGTGGAGAGCTCGGCGTTGGCCCGCAGCGCCGGGACCACCGCGTAGGTCATCGAGATCGGGCAAATGTGACCGGGATCGGTCGCCGCCCAGACGAAGGTCTTCGCCGCCCGGAGCACGTGCGCGCCGGGCCGCCCGTCCGCCCAGGGAGCGCCGTGCATCCCCTCGGCGACCGCGGCGCCCATCAGCTCGTGCCACTGCCCGACGAACTCCACCTCGTCGATCCGGTGGCCGTAGCGGTCGTGGGTGGTCAACACCGGAGGGCACTTCTCCACCGTCCGGGCCCACTCCTGCACCCGTGGGCTGCCGGCGAGCCGGCCGGTCGCGTGCAGCTCGTCGGTGGCCCAGCCGGCCCCCTCGCGGTCGAGGCCCTCCAGCAGAGCCGGATAGAGGGCCAGGTCGGCCCCGTCGGGGCCGGGGAACGGCGGGACCTGGTTGGTGACCTCGTGGGTGATGTGCATGATTCCTCCTGCGACTCAGTGGCGGCTGGCCTGGCGGGTGCCGAAGACGCCGGTGGACAGCTCGTGGCGGTAGCGCTCGTAGGCGATCCGGAGCCGGTCTCCGGGCCATGCGGTCGGCAGCAGCTCGTCGGGCAGCATCGGATCGGCGAGCAGGTGGCGGACGACGGCGGCCATCACGGCGAGCCGGTCGCCGGGCTCGGACGCCGCATCTGCGAGCTCGAGCAGCTCGCCGGCGGTGCGGGCCCAGCCGGAGAGGTTCCACAGCTCCCCCGCGAGGGCGACCGGATCGACGGGGTGCGCGTGCAGCCGGCGTACGACGGCGTCGTCGAGCGCGCCCGGCGCACCGGACTCCGGCAGATTGTCCGGCCGCAGCCACACTCCCTCGCGCAGCTCGGCCATCCGCAGGCGGGTCAGGGTGGTCCGCAGGGCGGCCCGCTCGGCGGCGCTCCGGCCCGTCGCCGCGACGACGATCGCCATCGCCCACTCACCAGACCAGGGCTGGGTCTTGGGGTGGATCGCCGCCTCCTGGCGGCGCTGCCGCTCGCGCAGCCGCGGCGAGAGCAGGTAGGCGCCGTCGGCGCGCGTCAGGTCGCCGACCGCGACCATTCGCGACAGCGCCACCCGGATGGTCTGCTCGGCGATGCCCATCTCGCTGCCGGCGACGACGAGCCGGCGGCCGGTGATGCCCTCCGGCCCACTGCCGAGGAGCAGGCTGAGCACCACCGAGCGCGCGCTCAGGCGTGGCGGGAAGCCGGCCGGCTCCGGGGCGAGCGAGATCACGATCACATGTTACGTTCCATCGACAGTCGCAGCAATGCCGTAATGAACGACCTCCTCCCACGATGGGGAATAATCACCGGCCGTGATCGACACCCCGCGGCGACGCTGGTCGCTGACGGCGACCGGCCTGCTCTGCCTGGCCCTGTTCGCCGTGCTGGCCGTCCTCGTCTCCCAGCACACGGTCTGGGTCACCGATCTCGATGACCGGGTCGGCGAATGGCCGCATCGGGTCACCTCGGAGAACGAGTGGCTCCGCCAGGCCTGGGTGGTGATCGGGCATGCGACCGGCACGCTGGCGACGACGATCGCGGCAGTGGTCGCGGTCGTCCTGCTGGCGGTCAAGGGCTACCGCCGGCCGGCGATCTTCGTCGCGCTGTCGATGAGCGTCGTCGGCATCGCGATCCCGGCCCTCAAGCACCTCGTCGCCCGGCAGCGGCCGGACTGGGAGCACCCGGTCCAGACGCTCTCCAGCTACTCCTTCCCGTCGGGGCACACCACCAGCATCACCGCCGCGGCCGGCGTGGTGATCGTGCTGGTCGTCCTGCTGGCACGCCGCCGCGGCCTTCGCCGGCTGGTCGTCGCCGTCGCGGTGGCCGTCGTTCTGCTCGTCGCCGCCGACCGGATCTTCCTCGGCGTCCACCACCTCTCCGACGTGGCCGGGGGCCTCCTCCTCGGCATCGCCATCGTGCTGCTGACCCTCGCGGCCTTCGACCCGACGCCACGCTCGATCGCCGATCGGATCGTCGAGCCGCTGCACGAGGCCATCCCGATCGAGCGCCGGCTGGCCGCCGTGCTGAACCCGGCCAAGGTCGACGACCCCAGCGCCTTCATGCGGATGGTGGACACGATGGCCCGCGAGGCCGGCTGGCAGCACGTCCAGTGGTGGCACACCACCGTCGAGGACACCGGCTACCGGATGGCCCACGAGGCGGCCGTCTCCGGCGCGGGCCTGGTGCTGGCCATCGGCGGGGACGGCACCGTGCGCGCGGTCTGCGAGGAGCTGGCCGGGACCGGCGTACCGGTCGGGATCGTGCCGGCCGGCACCGGGAACCTGCTGGCCCGCAACCTGTCCATCCCGCTCTACCTGCGGGCCGCGGTCGACACCGCGCTGCACGGCCAGGACTTCGCCATCGACATGGTCCGGGTGAGCGGCGACGAGATGGAGGACGCGATCTTCCTGGTCATGGCCGGCATGGGCTTCGACGCCGCGATCATGGAGGGCGTCAACGAGGACTTCAAGAAGAAGGTCGGCTGGCTGGCCTACGTCTGGTCGGCGCTGAGGTCGCTGATGTTCCCGGCCATCCGGGTCGAGGTCTCCGTCGACGGGGCTGCGTTCACCCGCCACCGGGCGCGCACGGTGGTGATCGGCAACGTCGGCCATCTGCAGGCCGGGATGCCGCTGATTCCGGACGCCGCGATCGACGACGGCGAGCTCGACGTGGTGCTGCTCTACCCGCGACGCTTCCTGTCGTGGCTGCCGCTCGCCGCCCGGGTGCTGACCAAGAACAGGCGCACCGACGACACCATCACCCGGATGCGGGGCCGCTCGGTCGTCGTACGGACGCCGTCGGCGGCGCCGCGCCAGCTCGACGGCGACCTGGTCGCGCCTGGCCGCGAGCTCCGCGCGGAGTGCGTCCACGGCCGGGTGCTGGTGCGGGTGCCCCGATGAGGCACCCCGGTCAACGCTGCGGCCGCGCCCGCTCGGCGGCCTGCTCCTCCTCCGGGGAGAGCGGCTGGTCACAGCTCCAGCCACGGATCGCCTTGGCATAGCTGCGCGCCTCGTTGCGTCCGTGGATCGCGGTGAGCACGGTGCCGTCGCCGTGGTCGTCCAGCAGCGCCAGCGACCAGGAGAGCTGGCCGCCGACATCGGGGAAGGCGTCGTAGCGGACGACCGCCAGGTGCTGCAGCGCCAGCCGCGCCTCCGCGCGCAGCGCCGCCACCTCCTGCCGCAACGCCATCGCGTCGGTGGGCAGGTCGGTGGATTCGCCGCCCGGCCTCGATCCCGGCGTACGACGGGCGGAGAGGGCGACCACGAGCGCCGCCACCGCGACTCCGAGCGGAACCAGCAACAGGACGACCACCAGGAGGGAGCTCACGACTCCGCAGCGTACCCACGACGTTCGTCGGTGCCCGGGGCGGCGGGATCACAGGTTCACCTGTGAAACTGACACTTCGGAGGCGTTGCAACACCTCCGAAGTGGGGGAATCACAGGTGAACCTGTGAAGCCACCCCCGCAGCAGCGTGAAACCATGGCCCGGTGAACAGACGCATCGCCTACCAGGGGGAGCCGGGGGCGAACTCCC
>CAZTHV010000071.1:4226-4714 GCA_964613165.1 uncultured Marmoricola sp. | reverse complement strand
TTCGCGGCGGTCACCCACCACGAGGCCGACCTGGCGATGATCCCGATCGACAACTCGATCGCCGGGCGGGTCGCCGACATCCATCACTTCCTGCCGACCTCGGGACTGCACATCATCGGCGAGCACTTCCTGCGCATCGAGTTCGCGCTGATGGCGGTCCCGGGCACGAGGCTCGACACGGTGACGACGGTCCACAGCCACGTCCATGCGCTGGGCCAGTGCCGCCGGTTCATCCGCGAGCACGGGCTGCGGCCGGTCATCGCCGGCGACACCGCGGGGGCGGCACGCGAGGTGGCGGAGATGGACGACCCGGCCCAGGCGGCGATCGCGCCGCCGCTGTCGGCGGAGATCTACGGCCTGGAGATCCTGGCCGCCGACGTCGAGGACGAGGCCCACAACACCACCCGCTTCGTGGTGCTCTCCCCCGACTTCGTTCAGGTCCCGGCCGGCAACGGGCCGGTGGTCACCAGCTTCATCTTCAACGTCCG
>CAZTHV010000071.1:0-4216 GCA_964613165.1 uncultured Marmoricola sp. | reverse complement strand
CGCAACCTGCCCGCGGCGCTCTACAAGGCACTGGGCGGCTTCGCCACCAACGGCGTCAACATGACCAAGCTGGAGAGCTACATGGTCGGTGGTCACTTCGCCGCCACCCAGTTCCTCGCCGAGGTCGACGGCCACCCCGACGACCCGGGAGTGCGCAACGCGCTGGAGGAGCTGGCGTTCTTCACCACCGACGTCAAGATCCTCGGCGTCTACTCCGCCTCGCCGTTCCGCGCCGGCTGACCGGGCCCGACCCAGGCCCGAGCGCGGCCGAGGGGACTACGGTGAGCAGCGTGGACGATCGCACCGACGATCTCGGGTACGCGCGGGTCGACCTCGATCGGGCGCGGCGCACCGGCGACCCGGAGGTCGTCTTCGGCGCGGGCAAGGATCCCGAGCAGGTGGTCGGGATCCTCCGGCGGCTGCACGAGCGCCATCCGGAGCGGGCGGTCCTCGCGACCCGGCTCGACGAGGACAGCCTGCGGCAGGTCGAGGAGTGGCTGCCCGATGCCGTCATCGACGCCACCGCGCGGGCGGCGACGCTCGGGCCGATGCCGAGCCCGGTCGGCACGGTGGCGGTGATCGCGGCCGGCACCTCCGACGCGCCGGTCGCGGCCGAGGCGGCGCTGTCGGTGCGAGTCCACGGCAGCGACGTACGCCGGATCGACGATGTCGGCGTGGCGGGAATCCACCGACTGCTGGACGTGCGCGAGGAGCTCACCAGTGCCGACTGCCTGATCGTGGTGGCCGGCTTGGAGGGCGCCCTGCCCAGCGTCGTCGGCGGGCTGGTCGGGGTGCCGATCGTGGCGGTCCCGACCAGCGTCGGCTACGGCGCCTCGTTCGGCGGGCTGGCGGCACTGCTCGGCATGCTCAACTCCTGCGCACCCGGGGTCAGCGTGGTCAACATCGACAACGGCTACGGCGCGGGCGTCTTCGCCGCCCGCGTGGCGCGCGCCGCAGGGCCCAGGACGGGCCCTGCATGAGCACGGTCGGCTGGCTGGACGTCTCCTCCGGCGCGAGTGGCGACATGCTGCTCGGAGCGCTGGTCGGGGTCGGGGTGCCGGTCGAGGCGATCGCGGCGGCTGTCGACCGGGTGGCCCCGGAGCCGGTCGGGCTGCGCGTCGAGACGGTGACCCGGGCCGGCCTGACCGCCACCCGGTGCCATGTCGACGTCGACGACTCCGACACCTATCGCACCTGGCGCGACGTCCGCGCGCTCCTGGACGAGGCCGGTCTCGACCCACGAGTGCATCAGGGCGCCACCGCGGTGTTCGCGCGCCTGGCCGAAGCGGAGGCGACCGCCCACGGGGTCTCCGTGGACGAGGTGCACTTCCACGAGGTCGGTGCGCTGGACGCGATCGCCGACGTCGTCGGGGTGGTCGCCGGCTTCACTCACCTGGGCCTCGACCGGCTGGTCTGCTCGCCGGTCGCGGTGGGCGGCGGCTCGGTGACCTCGGCCCACGGGCGGATGCCGGTTCCGGTGCCGGCGGTCGTGGAGCTGCTGCGCGGCCTCCCGGCGTACGGGGGACCGGTGGACCTCGAGCTGACCACGCCGACCGGCGCCGCGCTGCTGGCCGTGCTCGCCGACGACTTCGGCCCGCAACCGCCGATGCGGACGGCACGATCCGGCAGCGGCGCAGGCGCTCGCGACCCGGAGGGGCATCCGAACCTGGCGCGCCTGCTGCTCGGTGACGCCGCTGACCCCGAGCCCGACCATGGGGCGTTGGTGATCGAGGCCAACATCGACGACCTCGATCCGCGGCTGTGGCCCGACGTGATCGCCCGGCTGCTGGAGGCCGGCGCGTCCGACGCCTGGCTGACCCCGATCCTGATGAAGAAGGGCCGGCCCGCCCACACCCTCCACGTGCTGGTGGCTCCCGAGCGCGCCGAGGTGGTGCGCAGGGAGATCTTCCGGCAGACCTCGACGATCGGCGTCCGCGAGCAGCGGTTCGCCAAGCATGCGCTGGACCGCGAGTTCCTCCAGGTCGAGGTCGCCGGTCACGCCATCGCGGTCAAGATCGCCCGGCTGGACGGAGAGATCCTCAACGTGCAGCCCGAGTACGCCGACGTCGCCGCCGCCGCGGACGCGTCCGGCCGCCCGGTCAAGGACGTGCTGGCCGAGGCGGCCGGAGCGGCCCGTAGGGTCCTCGGGTGGATCTGACCGTCGTCGTACTGACCTTCGCCGCGATCTTCGTGGTGGAGCTGCCCGACAAGACCTTCATCGCCACCCTGGTCCTGTCGACCCGCTACCGGCCGCTGGCCGTGTGGATCGGCGTCGGCCTCGCCTTCCTCGTCCAGACGCTGCTGGCCGTCACGGTGGGCAAGGCGGTGACCTTCCTGCCGGCCGACCTGGTTCACGCCGTCGCCGGGCTGATCTTCCTGCTCGGCGCGTTCCTGCTCTTCCGCGAGGCGCCCAAGGCCGACGCCGGCGAGGCGGAGACCGAGGAGGAGTTCGCCGCCAAGGCCGCCGAGCCCAGGACCGGTCTGGCCGCCGTCGGCGCGTCGTTCCTGGTGCTCTTCGCCGCCGAGTGGGGCGATCTGTCGCAGCTGCTGACCATCAGCCTGGTCGGCAAGTACGACGAGCCGATGGCGGTGTTCCTCGGCGCGTGGGGCGCGCTGCTCGCGGTCTCCGGGCTGGCGGTCCTGGCCGGGCGATTCCTGCTGCGCCACGTGCGGCTCTCGGTGATCCACTACATCGGCGGCACGGTCTGCCTGCTGCTGGCCGCGCTGACGGCGTACGAGCTGCTGACCTGAGGCGCGCGGAGACCAACGACCGTGCTGCCGCACCGGCCCGGACCGGGCGCGGCGGACCGCGCTGCACGAGCTGTCCGATCCTCCGCGACTGAGCACTCGGCGGCGGCCGGGCGCCCCAAGACCAGGCCCCCTGAAGTGGGCCCTTCCCGGCGAGCGCAAGGCCCGGCCGATGTTGACGGGGGATGCAACACCGGCCGGGCTGCTGAAACTGTAAGGGCTCCGCGCTGATTGCGTCCACAAAGGCGCGCCAGGGCCCGTCAAGGTCGCCTGGTTGGTCTAGATATGGGTGGTTCGGCGCACCCTGGACCCCCTAGCGGATGGTGATCTGGCGGCTGGTCAAGCCGGCCCGGGAGGCCCGCTCGGCGGAGTCCAGCGGCCGCTCGCCCGACTCCAGCTCGGCCAGTGTCTCGGCAACGGAGCGCTCGAAGGCGGCGACCGGCTCGACCAGCGCCTCCGGACCGGTGCCGGGCGGCAGGTCCCAGACCGGGACCAGCACACCGTGGGCCCGGAACATCCCGAGCAGCCGGGCGCCCTCGACCAGGAGGTCGCGCTCGGCGTGATGCAGCCGGGCGAGGGCGTCGAGCAGCGGGTCCTCCGCCTCCGGGCGGACCCAGCGCAGGTACTCGCGCTCACCGGCCGAGGTCCAGTACGCCGCCTCGACGCCGTCGATCCGGGCGGTCGGCGAGACGGTCGCGTTGGCCTGCTCGAGCACCGGGGCCAGCGACTCCGGGTCGTCGAGATCGGCGGCCCA
This sequence comes from uncultured Marmoricola sp., assembly GCA_964613165.1. Taxonomy (GTDB): domain Bacteria; phylum Actinomycetota; class Actinomycetes; order Propionibacteriales; family Nocardioidaceae; genus Marmoricola. The sequence goes on along the minus strand of CAZTHV010000071.1, from coordinate 714 downwards.
GTAGTCGAACCCGTCGTGGACGGTCACCTCCAGCGGAGCATCGGCGACCAGGTCCTGCAGCCGCGGTCCCTCGCCGGGGTCGGTGGTGAGACCGACCATCGCTCCGGACCCGGAGTCCGACGGGGCATCCAGTGCCGCGGCCAGCACCGCGGCGAGATCACGGCTCGGGTCGCCGTACCCGTGCTGGACCTGCAGGCCAAGCCAGATGCTGCCGTCCTCACGGACCAGCGCCGGCGCGGCGGCCGGCAGCAGCGTGCACAGCTGGACGCTGCGGTCGGTGCCGGCTACCCGGAGCGGGGCCGTGGCCGCCGGCACGAACTCGCGTAGGGCGATCAGGTCGCACTCTCCGGCCAGCCCCTCGAAGGGACGCCGGCGCCACACCGGCGCGGCGCCGGCGGGGTTGCCGTGGCAGGCCTTGTAGCGCCGGCCGGACCCGCAGGGGCAGGGCTGACGGGGCCCGACCTCACCGCCGGTGGCCGGCTCGGAGGACTGCCTGATCTGCCCACGTGCCTTGCGTGACTTCTTGCCCATGCGCGAAGGCTATCCAGCCCGGCGGCGCGTCCTCGGGTCAGCCTGGTCAGCTGATCGGGACCTGGGCGTGGACGGCGTGCACTCCGTCGGCCGAGCGCGTCCACCAGCGGGTGCAGAGTGCGTCGACGATCGCCAGGCCACGCCCGGCGGTGGCGTCGGCCGGGACATAGCTGAGCACCGGGT
>CAZTHV010000070.1:5558-11889 GCA_964613165.1 uncultured Marmoricola sp. | reverse complement strand
GCTGGGGCCGCTCCCTGGAGTGGGCGACCAGCTCCCCACCCCCGCGCCACAACTTCACCTCACTGCCGCGGATCCGCTCGGAGTCGCCGGCCTTCGACCTGCACCACCCGGAGATCGCCGCGCTGGAGTACGCCGATGACCTCGCCGGTGGCTCACCTGAGATCGACGGGAAGGACACACGATGAAGGTCGAGACCTGGATTTTCGGGATCTGCACGATCTTCTTCGCGTTGGTCGCGCCGGCCTACTGGCTCATGGCCCGCGATCCCACCGGCACGACCGCGCTGGTGATGTCCACGCTGCTGACCGCCCTGGTGACCTTCTACCTGGGCTTCCACTCCCAGCGGATGAGCAAGGCCGGCACGATCCGCCCGGAGGACCGCAAGGAGGCCGAGATCGCCGACGGAGCCGGTGAGCTGGGCTTCTTCCCGCCGTACAGCTGGTGGCCGTTGTGGTGCGCGCTCACCCTCGCCACGATCACCGTCGGCGTGGTGATCGGCTGGTGGCTGGCGATCATCGGAGGCGCGTTCGGCGTGATCGCGCTGTGCGGCCTGGTCTTCGAGTACTACCGCGGAGAGCACGCGCACTGAGCAAGGCCGAGGCGAGCTTCGCTCGTTCTGTCCTTGGCTTCCGGTTGTTAGGCTGACCGCGCTCATCTCGGTCTCCAGCAGCAGGAGTGGCATGCCCACGCGTCGTACCCTGATCCTTGCCGTCACCGCGCTCGCGGGCATGGTCTTGTCTGCCTGCTCGAGCTCAGCGGTGGGCGGATCCGGCGATCCCGCGGTGGTGGACGGCGCCAAGGACCGCCCCGCCGAGGTCACCGTCACCTCGAGCATCCCCGCCGGGGCGACCGGAGTCGGGATCGACCGGAGGCTCCGGCTCGACGCCGAGCACGGCACGCTGCGCGACGTGGTGGTCCGCTCCGGCTCCGGCCGACTCTCCGGCGAGCTGACCCCCGACGGACACGGCTGGCGCAGCAGCGGCCGCCTCCAGCCGGGCGAGATCTACAAGGTCCGCGGCGTCGCTCAGGACGAGGACGGTCAGACGACGCGCTACCGCGCCCGCTTCGCCACCCAGGCACTCACGCTGGACCAGCAGACCTACCCCAGCTTCGTGCCGCTGCCCGGATCCACCGTCGGCGTCGGCATGCCGGTGATCATCCGCTTCGACGTCCCGGTGACCGACCACGCGGCCTTCCAGCGGCATCTGTCGGTCTCCAGCGTTCCGGCGCAGCCGGGTGCCTTCCACTGGATCTCCGACCGTGAGGTCCACTGGCGTCCGAAGAGCTACTGGAAGCCGGGCACCAAGGTCACCGTCGAGGCCGACGTCGACAGCATCCCCGCCGGCAACGGCGTCTTCGGCCAGAAGAGCCGCACCTCGACCTTCACGGTCGGCCGCTCGATGGTCAGCCGGGTCAACATGAGGACCCATCAGATGAAGGTCTTCGAGAACGGCGCGCTGATCAAGACCATCCCGATCACCACGGGGGAGCAGCCCAAGTTCACCACCCGCTCGGGGACCAAGGTGATCATCGAGAAGTTCCGCCGCCACGACATGAACTCCGAGACCATCGGGATCGACCCCAACAGCGCCGACGGCTACAACCTCAGCGGCGTGGAGTACGCGATGCGGGTGACCTACTCCGGGGAGTTCATCCATGCGGCGCCCTGGTCGGTCGGCTCGCAGGGCCGCGCCAACGTCAGCCACGGCTGCACCGGGCTGAGCACCGCTAACGCCGGCTGGCTCTACGCGCACAGCATGATCGGCGACGTCGTCGAGTACGTCGGCTCGGACCGTGAGATGACCCTGACGAACGGCTACGGCGACTGGAACATCCCGTTCCGGCGCTACGCGGGAGGCGCGGCGACCGACTCCTGAGCCCCTCAGGTGCCGGCGGCGGCAAGCCCCTGGATGGCGGCGCGCAAACGGATCATGCCGTCCGTGGTCGGGACCGAGATCCGCAAGTGCCCCGGCATGCCGAGTGCCGAGCCAGGACGGACCCTCAGCCCGGCGCGGGCCAGGTGCTGGGCTGCCTCCTGCTCATCCGGCACCGGGACCATCACGAAGTTGGCCTCCGACGGATAGGGCTCCAGCCCGATCGAGCGGAGCTCGGCCGTCAGGTCCTCTCGAGCCCGGATCGTGTGCCGGCGTACCCGCTCGAAGTGGCTCCGGTCGGCCAGGGCGGCCAGGGCTCCCGCCTGTGCCAGCGAGCTGACCGAGAACGGAGCACGGACCCGCCGAAGCGTGGTGACCACCTCGGGCGAGGCGATCAGGTATCCGACACGCAGGCCCGCCAGGCCGTACACCTTGGAGAAGGTGCGTAGGACCGCCACGTCGCCGTGGTCGAGAAGGGGGATCGCAGTGCCGGCCTCGGGGTCGGCGCAGAAGTCGAGGTAAGCCTCGTCGACGATGGTGAACCGCGCGCGGGCGGTGGCCAGGAACCGCTCGATCGCGGCCCGCGACCGGGTCGTTCCGGTCGGGTTGTGCGGGTTGACGACGTAGGCGACGTCGGTATCGAGCGCTGCCATGGTCTCCAGGTCGTGCGCGCCGTCGATCAGCGGCACGCCGTGGACGCTGCCGGCCACGATCTTCGTGCTGATCTCGTCGATCCGGTAGGCGGGCGCGGCCGTGACCACCCGGCCGCCCTGGGCCAGGTAGGCGGTGGCGATCAGCATGATCAGCTCGTCGGAGCCGTTGCCGACGATGATCTGCTCCGGATCGACGCCGTGGTGGGCCGCCAGCGCCGAGCAGAGCTCGGTCGCCAGCGGGTCCGGATAGCGGTGGATCCGCGGTAGCGCGGCGGCGATGGACTCCCCGACCGTCGGCGAGGCGCCGAGCGGTGACTCGTTGGAGGCGAGCGAGCCGTCGTCGTCCTCGGCGGGGACGCCCGGGATGTAGGGCGGCACCTCCAGGACCCAGGGACGTGGTACGAGCGTCATGATGCCCTCCTCGAGCAGGACCTCATCCAGTGCGCGGCCAGGGTGAGAAGCGCCTCGTCCTGGTGGGGCAATCCGACGAGCTGTACGCCGACGGGCAGGCCGTGGTCCCCGGTGGCGATGGGCAGTGACGCCGCCGGAAACCCGACCGCCGACCACGGCTGGCAGAAGATCGGGTCACCGGTCCAGCCGAGACCCCCGGGCGCCTCCCCGGTGGTGCACGGGCTGATCAGCGCGTCGAGCCCAGCCAGATGCCGGGCGATCCCTCGCGCGGAGTCGGTCAGCACCTGGCGAGCAGCCGTCAGGCTAGCGTCGGTCGCGGTCCGTCCGGCCTCGATCACCGCGGTCAGCTCGGCGCTGAGCAGCGGCGGATCCGCCGCTGCGACGCCGCTCATGTGCTCGGCGATGCCGGCCTTGACGATCTCCCAGTGGGCTTCGAGCAGGGGGACCAGAACGGCGTCCAGGTCCACGTGCTCCAGGACCGCGCCGGTCGCCTCGGCCAGGTCGCCAGCCTCGTCGAGCGCGCGCTGGGAGCTGGGCTCGGCCCGGTCCCACCACGGCGTCCGGAGCACGCCGATCCGAGGTCGTGACGGGACCGGTGGCGCCTCCCGCGTGGCATCGGCCGTTGCCGCGAACGCGGCCGCCACCAGGTCGACATCGGCGCCCAGCAGGCCGATGGCGTCGACCTCGGGGCTCATCGACAGGATCCCGTCGAAGGGGACCCGCCCGTGGGTCGGCTTGAACCCGACCACGCCGCAGAACGACGCGGGACGAAGTGTCGAGGCGATGGTCTGGGTGCCGATGGCGATCGGAGCCATCCCTGCGGCCACCGCAGCGGCCGAGCCGCTGGAGGAGCCGCCCGGCGTCCGGGTGGGGTCGTGCGGATTCGTGGTCGGGCCGGGGTAGGTGACCGCGAGCTCGGTGGTCACGGTCTTGCCGGCGATGAGTGCGCCGGCCGCTCTGAGGCGTCGTACGACCCCGGCGTCCTGAGTGGGAACCCGGCCGGCGAAGACGGCAGAGCCGCGCTCGCAGGGCATGCCGGCGACGTCGATGGTGTCCTTGACGCCGACGGGGAGTCCCCACAGGGGCGACGGACGGGGATCCTCGGCCTCCCGCTCGGCGGCCAGTGTGACCAGAGCGGCTCGGTCGAGGTGGGTCCAGGCGCGGACCCGCTCCTCGTCCCGGTCGACCGTGTCCAGGAGCCGCCCGACGTTGTCGCTCGGCGAGCGGGACCACCCCGAGAGCGGCGCCGTCGTCATACCCGGTGCTCCTCGAGGAGTGCGGGGGTGAACAGCTCGTCGATGTCGCACAGTCGCTGGGCCAGTCCCTGCTCGTGGGAGTAGCGCACCGCCGCCTGCAGCGTGGGCCGGTTGGCCTCGACGCCGTAGGGCCAGTAGTCCTCGCCGAACTCGCGCACCGTCTGCTCGTGCTCGAGCTGGTAGAACGGCAGGATGTTGTAGGAGGCGCCATGGTCGCGTGCCTCGCGGTAGGCCACGTCGCGGGCCTCGGTGAGGGCGGTGACGAGGTTTCCCGGAACCCACGGAAAGCGCTCCACGACATCGCGCCGCACGGTGATCATGTGCATGATCGGGAAGATGCCGGTACGCCGGAAGGCCTCCAGCTCGACCTCGCGAGGGCTGTCGAAGAGCCGGGTGACGGCGGGGTTCCCCGCCAGCCAGCTGGGTGGGGGAGAGGCGGTCACCAGGGCGTCGATGGAGCCCTCGACGAGCATCTCGTCGAGACTCCGGTCCGGCTCGTGGCGCAGGCTGATCGCTGCGGGGAGATCGAGCTCGACGCGCTCCAGCCGGCCGGCCACCTCCTGTCCGCCCTGCACCCATTCGACCTGGTCCGCCCCGACGCCGTGGTCGTCGCTGAGGAATCCACGGATGAACAGCGCGGCCGTCATGTGGTACTCGGGCACGCCCACGGTCTTGCCGACGAGATCCTCGGGTCGCTCGATGCCGGAGCCGGCGTGCAGGAAGACGTACGCCCGGCGGAAGACCCGCGAGGTGAACACCGGCAGCCCGACGAATGGCGAGGTGCCGTTGGCGGTCGCCATGATGTGCGCGGACAGTGACATCTCGGAGACCTCGAACTCGAGGTGGCGGAGCTGCCGCCAGAACAGCTCCACCGGTCCGACGTCCATCGTGTTCAGATCGATGCCGCGTACCGAGACACGGCCGTCGCGCAAGGCACGGGTGCGGTCGTACGGCGCGCAGGCGAATGACAGGGGAAGTGCGGTCAAGATCTGGTCCTCCTCGTCCGAGGTGTGCCCGTAGGCACGGTGGGGTACGTCGCCGGAGCCGGCAGGCTCACTGGACGAAGTCGTTGGTGAAGTACGACGTGGCCGGCTTGGGCTCCTTGATGACACCGGCGCCCTGGAGGCTGGTGAGCATCGCCGACCAGTCCGCCTCGTCCTGGGCGCCGGTCATCGGAGAGGGCGCGCCGTCGACGTACATCTGCCACTGGGTCATCGCGGCCTCGCGGCTGAGCACCTGGGTCCGCTCGAGCAGCGCGTCGATGGCCGGCTTCGGGTCCGCGACCGCCTCGTTGAACGCCTTCATCGTCGCTTGGTTGAAGGCCTTGATCGCGTCCGGGCTCTCCTTGGCGAACTCGGTGGTGACGATCAGGCCGGTGCCCAGCAGGGTCAGGCCATAGTCGGTGAAGGTGATCATGTTCAGCTCCTCCAGCGGGGCGATGCTGACCGCGGAGTAGTTCACGAAGCTGATCGCGTCGACCTTGCCCGCCGCCAGGAACTGGGCCTTCTGGTTGGCGGCCAGGTTCTCGATCTTCACGTCGTCGGCCGAGAGGCCGTTCTTCTCGAGGAGGGCCGGCAGGATGCCGGACTCGCTGCTGCCGAGCGTGATGCCGATGGTCTTGCCGCGCAGGTCGGCGAGCTTCTCGATGCCCTTCTCCTTGTAGGAGACGATCGCCAGGCCGTTCGAGGTCTTCAGACCGGCGACCGAGAGCAGGTTGCCGCTCTCGGTGGCCTGGATGGACATCGCGGCTCGCTCGGCCTCGACGATGTCGTTCGCGCCGCCCAGCAGCGACTGGATCGCGGCCCCCGAGCCCTGGCCCTCGCGAATGGTCACGTCCAGCCCCTCGTCCTCGTAGTAGCCCTTGTCCAGGGCGAGGAAGAAGGGAGCGTCCCAGGCGTTGTAGAGGAAGCTGGTCTGGAAGCCGATCTTGGTGGTCTCCTTGCCGTCGGCGCTGTCGCTGTCGTTGCCGCAGGCGGCGAGCGTGAGGGCCAGCAAGCCGGCGAGCAGGGTGGCGAGGATGGGGTGACGTCGAGCAGAGAGGTTTCGCATGTGGAATCTCGCTTTCTGTGGAGGGAATCAGCTCCGGCGGGTCCGGAGCACGACGGCTTCGAGCACCTCGATCGCCATGTACCGGACG
>CAZTHV010000070.1:0-5548 GCA_964613165.1 uncultured Marmoricola sp. | reverse complement strand
CGCGCCGATGATGGCCAGAGCCATGGCTAGCTTGAGCCCGACGAACAGATTGGGCAGCGCGAAGGGGAAGGAGATCTTCCAGAACGAGCGCCAGCGGCTCGCCCCCATCGAGCGGTTCAGCATGCGCAGCTCGGGTGGGATGGAGGTGAGGCCGAGGGCCATGTCGACCACGACGGGGAAGAACGCGATCAGGACGACCATGATGATCTTCGGGGTGTAGCCGAAGCCGAACCAGATCACGAAGAGGGGAGCGATCGCGATCTTCGGCACCACCAGGGAGCCGACCAGCAGCGGGTAGATCGTCTTGTGCACCGCCGGTATCGCGGTGATCGCGACGGCGACGGCGATGCCCAACATGGCCGCGATCAGGAAGCCGACGACGGTCTCGATCAACGTGGGCCAGGTGTGCTGGAGGATCAGATCGCGGTACTCCCAGCCGGCGTCGATGATCTCGGTGGGCACCGGGAGCACCGCGGTCCTGACGTCGAACGCCGGCACGAGGAGCTCCCAGGCCACCAGGATCACCAGACAGAGCGCGGTGGGGTAGGCCATCGTGGTGAGGAGCTTGCGCCTGCGGGCGCGTCGGATCCTGTGGGCGTCCTCGGTCATGCCGGCCCCCCTCCCTCGTGGCTGACTGTGGTGTCGCGATAGACCCCGACCCGGGTGAAGGTCTCGCGGATGTGGGCCGCGTAGTGGGCCTGCCTCTCTCGGCCGGCGTCCCCCAGCCGACGAGGACGGTCGATGTCGATGTCGATGATCTCGGCGATGCGACCGGGCCTCGGGGTCATCACCAGGACGCGGTCGCCGAGGAAGACGGCTTCCTCGATGTGGTGGGTGATGAACAGCACCGTGAGGTCGCGCCCGCGATCCATGCACACCTGCTGGAGGTCCAGCGACAGCTGGTCGCGGGTCAGCGCGTCGACGGCGGAGAAGGGCTCGTCCATCAGAAGGAGCGGCGGATCGTGGATCAGCGCGCGGGCGATGCTGACCCGCTGCTTCATGCCGCCAGACAGCTCCCGCGGGTAGAGCCGCGCCGCCCCCTCCAGGCCGAGCGAGTCGAGCAGGTCGATCGCCTTGGTGCGGTGCGGGGCCGGGTTGATGCCGCGCATCTCGAACTGCAGCAGCACGTTGTCGAGCACCGATCGCCACTCGAGCAGCACGGAGGTCTGGAAGGCGATGCCGCAGTTGCGGTACGGCGCGTCGACCACCTTGCCGTCGATCCGGACCTCCCCGGAGCTGGGTGGCACCAGCCCGGAGATCATGGTCAGCAGGGTGGACTTGCCGCACCCGGACGGGCCCACCACGGAGAGGAATTCGCCGCGGTGGATGTCGAGTGTGGTCGGCTCCAGGGCCTGGGTGGATCCCGTCGCTGTCTGGTAGGTCTTGGCGACGCGATCGAGCGTGACGATGGTGTCGCTGTGGTCAGGTCCCGAGTTCATGGGCTTCCTCGTGTTGGTTGGTCGGGCTGTCGGCGGGGTCAGGCCTTGTCGATGCCCAGCACGGAGCCGGGACGGACGACCGCCATGTCGTTCCAGACGAACTGCTCGGTCACGACGCCGCCCTCGACGACGAAGACGTCGCAGTAGCGCACGTCCTCGATCTCGGTGCCGTCGTTGCGCTCGCCGTAGAGCCGGCCGCGCGAGGTGACGACCGTCCGGCCCTGGTCGTCGGTGCCGCTGACGTAGTGGTCCCGATGCTTGCGCAGCGTCGGGAACATCGCCTTGGCGTTCTCCATCAGGCCGGCGACCGAGGTGAACCGGACCGGGCCGGGGAACTCGATGCTGAAGGACGGCGAGACGCAGGAGAGCACGCCCTCCAGGTCACGGTCCTCGTAGAACTGCAGGTAGCGATCGACCAGCCGCACGGCCTCGCCGTCGTCGTGCGTCACAGCGTGTTCTCCCTAGAGTCGTGGTCTCCGCCGAGACCGGATGGAGCCGATGAGGTGCTCACGAGATCGGCGCCGCGTGCGATGCGCCCGCCGAGAGCACGGCCGAGGGTGAGAGAGGGGGTGACCATCATTCCGCCGCAGTAGGCATCGCCGCCCATGGCCGCGCACCCGATCGCCTCGCCGACGGCGTACAGGCCCTCGATGCGGGTGCCGTCGGCACGCCGGACGACCAGGTCGGTGTCGACGTCGAGGCCGGCGAAGGAGACCGAGACCTGTCCGTTGAGCCGGAGCGCGTAGTACGGCGGCTCGGCGATGGGGCGGGGCGCGTCCTTCCTCCCGAGCGGATCGGCGGCGTCGCCGCGAGCGAAGGCGTTGAACGCCTCGACGGTGGCGACCAGCGCGTCAGGGTCGATGCCGGCGAGCCCGGCCAGCTGGCCCAGGTCGTCCGCGGTGACCAGGTCGGGCCTGCTCAGCGCGTAGTGGTGGAAGTCCTCCGGACTCCAGCCGGGGATCAGCCGCGGACCGTCCCCTTCGAGCGCGGCCTCGTCGAAGACCGCCCAGAAGCGCCAGTCCGGCAGCGCGCGGAGTGCGCGCTCCTTGCAGTCGATGCTGGGCTCGTCCTCGGCGACGAAGCGGCGCCCGTCGCGGTCGATGAGGATCTCGGCCGGGGCCCGGTCCTGGGTGACGAGCATGACCCGCTCGACGGTCCGGTCGATCCGTCCTGGGCTCCCGGGGCTTTCCAGGCAGCCGAATCCAGGCAGCTGGCGCCCGGCGCCCGCGACGGCGGCACCCAGCTGCCGTCCCAGGAGGAGCCCGTCCCCGGTCGACGTCGGCGACGCCGCCGACACGGCATGGGCGACGCCGTCCCACTCGCGGAGGAGCTCCGGTTCGCTGGCGAAGCCGCCGGTGGCGAGCACGACGTGCCCGGCGCTGATCTCGCGGTCCCCGTCCCGCCCGCTCACGCTGACGCGCAGGGTGCCGGCTTCGGGTGCGAGGCCGACGACAGCCGCCTCCAGCCAGAGATCGATCGCGCCCCGGTCGCGCCAGCGCCGCAGCTCGTCCTCCAGGACCTTCAGGACGGACAGGCCGCCGGAGCGGCCGAAGTACGTGCGAGGGACCGAGTACGGCTCGTGACCGTGGAGGATCAGCGGCGTGGCCGGATCCAGGTCGAAGCCGTGGCTGAGCAGCCAGTCCAGGGTGGCCGGCGCACCGTTCGCCGCCTGATCGACCAGGTCGCTCCGGGAGAGGCCGTGGCTGATCCGAGCCAGGTCGGCGAGATGCTGCTCGACGGTGTCGGCGATCCCGCGCTCGCGTTGGATCGCGGTGCCAGCGGCCGAGAGGTGCCCGGTGGAGTAGTGCAGGGTTCCCCCCACCCGGCGACTCTTCTCCAGAAGAAGCACCCGTGCCCCGGCCTCGGCTGCTCCGAGGGCGCAGGGGATGCCAGCGGTGCCCGCCCCGACGACGACGAGGTCGTAGGGGTCGTCGCCGGGGCGGGTCATGACGCTCGCTCTCACTCGCTGGATCAGGTGCGGTCGGATCGGCGGATCAGTCGGACAGGTACTCGTTGGTGAAGTAGTCGCTCAGCGGCCGCTTCTCGGTGATCAGGCCGGCGCCGAGCAGGCTGTCGAGCATCGCGCTCCAGCTGCTGTCCGACTGGTGGCCGAAGCCCTTGTCCTTCGACTCCGGATCGAGGTTGAAGGTCTCCGAGTAGAGCTTCCACTGGGTCGTCGCGGCCTCGGCCGGCATCACCGGATTGCGCTTCATGAGGGCGGCGACGGCCTCGGTGGGATCTGCCTCGGCCTCGGTGAAGGCCTTGGCTGTGGCCCGGAGGAAGGCACGAGTGACCTCGGGGTTCTCCTCCAGCCAGTCCGTCCGGACCACCAGGTTGAGACCGACCTGGTCGATCCCGTGGTCGGAGAGCCGCATCAGCTCGAGCTGCTCCAGCGGGGCGATGCTGACCGCGGAGTAGTCGACGAAGGTGATCACGTCGACCTTGTTCGCCTTCAGGTACTGCGCCTTCTGGTCGGGACGCAGGCTCTGGATGGTGACCTTGGAGGCGTCCACGTCGTTGACCTTCATGAAGGAGTTCAACAGCTTGGCGTCGGTGCCGCCCATCGAGATTCCGATGGTCTTGCCCTCCAGGTCCGCGGGGGTGCTGATGCCGGCGGTCTTGAACGACACCAGGGTGGAGCCGAAGCGATCGGCGAGCGTGGCGACGGAGACGAAGCCCTTCGCCTCCTCGGCGAGGATCGCGGTGGAGCCACCGTCGGACTCGACGATGTGGTTCGCGCCGCCCAGCAGGGACTGGATCGCCCCGGCCGACCCGTTGCCCTCTCGGATGGTCACCTCGAGGCCCTCGTCCTCGTAGTAGCCCTTGTCCAGGGCGAGGAAGAACGGGATGTCCCAGCCACCGAAGAGGAAGGAGGTCTGGAAGTCGATCTTCGTCGTGGTGGTGGACGTGGAGTCCTTGCCGGACTCTCCACCGCAGGCAGCGAGCGAGACCGACAGCAGCAGGACGATGAGCGCTGAGGTCCAACGGCGTGGATGCATGACACCCCTTCTCTCGACATCATGAGTCTGATATTCTAGAGTCCAGAATGAGATTGCGGACTGGGGCTACGCTAGCCCGCAGCCAGGAGTGGGTCAACCCCTTGATCGACTTCTCCACCGACCGCATTGCGAGGAGTAGTGGTGAGTGATTCGCAGCACCGTCCGATGCCGCCGTACGAGTACTCGGCGCTGCCCGATCGTCCGGAGTTCCTGTGGCCGGGAGGCGAGGCGGTGGCGTTCTACCTGGCCGTGAACCTGGAGCACTTCGTGCCCGGCGTACCCTCGACGTCGATCGTTCCGGCGACCGCCGCACTGCCCGTGGATCCCCTCAACCACGGGTGGCGTGACTACGGACTGAGGGTCGGTGTCTGGCGGCTGGTCGATGCCGTCGACCGCCTGGGGATCCCGGTGACCGCGATCGTCAACTCCGACGTGTGCGGGCGGTACCCGGAGGTGATCCGCGCCGGCCGCGAGCGGGACTGGGTGTGGGTGGCCCACGGTGCCAGCCGCTCGAGGCTGCACGCCGGCTTCGAGTCTGCCGAGGCCGAGCGCGCCGTGCTCGAGCACGTCGTCGACACCATCGAGGAGGCGACCGGCAGCCGGCCGAAGGGCTGGTTGGGGCCGGCCCTCACCGAGACCGCGGACACCATCGACCTGCTGGCCGGGCTCGGCCTCGGCTACACGATGGACTGGTGTCACGACGACCAGCCGGGGGTGGTCCGGACCTCAGCGGACACGGCGCCGTTCCTGACGGTGCCGTACTCCGTGGAGCTCAACGACATCCGGATGTTCCTGGACAAGGCCATGCCCGGAGACCTGTTCGTCCGAGCCTGCGCGGACTGGCTGAACCAGCTCAAGCGCGATCGGCCCAGGACCGGGCGGGTGATGGCGCTGTCGATCCATCCGTTCATCGCGAACCAGCCGTTCCGCCAGCGCTATCTCGAGGAGGTTCTCGCCATGGTCGTCGAGGATCCAGGGGTCTGGGTGACGACCTCCGACGCGATCGCCTCGGCCTACCTCACCGCTCAGGAGGACTCGTCGGCCGGCCAGTAGGGGATGGCAGGGGCCGGTGGGCGCTGACCCCTGTCCAGGCCGAGGATCCGCGCCGGG
>CAZTHV010000069.1:0-12065 GCA_964613165.1 uncultured Marmoricola sp. | reverse complement strand
CCCACCCCACACTGGGCTCCGTGCTCACTGCCGTGCTCACCGATCCCGCCGACCAGGAGCCGGTACGCGCCTACGCCCGCGACCACCTGGCACCGGCGCTGCGGCCCAGACGCTGGCATGTCCTCCCGGAGCTGCCGTTGACGCCGGCCGGCAAGCTCGATCGCCTCGCTCTGGCCCAGGCGGTGAGCGATGACTGAGCCCGTCATCGTCGACGCGCGCCGCACGCCGATCGGCACCCGCGGACGCGGCCTGGCCGGGGTCACGGCCCCGGCGCTCGCAGCGCCGGTCCTCGCCGCGCTCGCCGCGAGCCTGGCCGAGCCTCCGGGCGAGGTCGTGCTGGGCAACTGCATGGGACCGGGCGGGGACGTCGCACGAGTGGCGACGCTGGCCGCGGGGCTGCCGGAGTCGGTGCCGGCGCTGACCGTCGACCGGCAGTGCGCCAGCGGCCTCGCCGCGATCGAGATCGGTGTCGCGCTGGCGCGCACCACCGGCCGGGTGATCCTGGCCGGAGGCGTGGAGAGCGCCTCCACCGCGCCCTGGCGGCTCTGGCCTCCGGCTGCGCCGGGCGGCGAGCCCCCATACAACGAGCCACAGCGGTACGAGCGAGCGCCGTTCGCGCCGACGCCCGAGCAGGACCCCGACATGGGCCTGGCCGCCGATCTGCTCGCCGAGGAGCACGCGATCAGCCGTGCCCGGCAGGACGCCTACGCCGCCGCGTCGCACCAGCGGGCCTGGGCCGCCGCGGAGGCCGGGCTGCTGGATGAGGAGATCGTGCCGGTCGCCGGGCTGACCCGCGACGAGCGCCTCCGTGACGGGATGACCGCGGAGCGGCTGGCCCGCTTCCCAGCCGCCTTCCGCGAGGGCGGAACCGTGACCGCCGCGAACTCCTGCGGGATCAACGACGGCGCGGCCGCGGTCACCATCGCCCTCGCGGAAGGCCGGCCGGGGCTGCGGGTCCTGGGTACCGCGTCCGCGGGCGTCGACCCGCGGCAGCCGGGCATCGGCCTCGTGCCCGCCGTACGCCGGGCCCTGGCGGAGGCCGAGCTGGAGATGACCGACCTCGACGTGATCGAGCTCAACGAGGCCTTCGCCGGGCAGGTGCTCGCCTGCTACGACGAGCTGGGGATCGACCCGGCACGGGCCTGCGCGCAGGGCGGGGCGCTCGCGCTCGGCCACCCGTGGGGCGCCAGCGGCGCCGTGCTGGCGGTGCGGCTCTTCAGCCAGATGATCCGGCGGGGCCGGGGCCGCTTCGGCTTGGCCGCGATCGCCGCCGGGGGCGGCCAGGGCACCGCGATGGTGGTCGAGGCATGCCGCTGATCGAGCTGCGTGGCGTCAGCCACGAGTACGCCTCCGGCGCAGGCATGCGCACCGTCCTCAGCGATCTCGACCTGCGGCTCGACGAGCGCCGGATCGGGGTGATCGGCGCCAACGGCTCCGGCAAGTCGACCTTCGTCCGGCTGCTCAACGGCCTGGTGGTGCCGGTCAGGGGGACGGTGACCGTCGACGGGCTGGACACCCGCACCGACGCCAAGGAGATCCGGCGACGGGTCGGCTTCTGCTTCACCGACCCGGACGCGCAGATCGTCATGCCGACCGTGGCCGAGGACGTCGCCTTCGGGCTGCGCCGGCGGGGGCTCGACCGGTCCGAGATCGAGGAGCGGGTGCGCACGGTGCTGGCGGCGTACCGCCTCGACGGTCACGCCGACCACCCCGCCCACCTGCTCTCCGGTGGGCAGAAGCAGCTGCTCGCGCTGGCCTCGGTGATGGTCACCGAGCCGCAGGTGCTGGTCCTCGACGAGCCGACCACGCTGCTCGACCTGGCCAACACCCGGCGCATCGCCGCCGAGATCGAGGCGGTCCCGGCGCAGGTGGTCCTGGTGACCCATGACCTGGACCTGGTCGGCGGCTTCGACCGGGTCCTGGTCTTCCACCAGGCCCGCCTGGTCTTCGACGGCGCGCCCGCGCCGGCGGTCGCCCACTACCGGGATCTGGCCGGTGCGGCCGATGAGTGAGCTGTGAGCGATCTCGGCACCTTCGTCCCCGGCACCAGCTGGCTGCATCGCACGCCGGCCGGAGTCAAGCTGCTCGCTCTCGCGGCCGTCGCGATCGCCACTGTCTTCCTCCGCCAGCCGTGGCAGACCGCGATCCTGGTGGCGGTCACGATCGCGCTCTACCCCGCTGCCCGGCTGCCGTGGCGCGTGCCGGTGGCCCAGGTCCGGCCGCTGCGCTGGGTGCTCGGCCTGCTGCTGGTGTTCCAGATCCTGGTGGCCGACTGGCGGGCCGCGGTCGTGGTGACCGGCACCATGCTCGCCCTGGTGCTGCTGGCCGGACTGGTCAGCTGCACCACCCGGACGACCGCCCTCATCGACGTCGTCCAGGCCGCCTCGCGCCCGCTGCGCCCGCTCGGCGTCGACCCCGAGCGGGTCGGCCTGATGCTGGCGCTGGGCATCCGGTCGGTCCCGGTCGTCATCGGCCTCGGCAGGGAGGTCCGCGATGCCCAGCTCGCCCGTGGGCTCGGCTCCAGCCCCACGGCGTACGCCGTCCCGCTGGTGGTCCGCTCGCTGCGCCATGCCGACCGCCTCGGCGAGGCGCTCGCGGCCCGCGGGGAGGACTGAGGCGACTCACCGCACCTTCGGTAGCCGGAGCTTCCAGCAGCCGTCGGCGTACCCCGGCCGGAGACCGGTGATCCGCAGCACGATCCGCTTGTGCCGGTCGGCCTTGCGGAGCCGGTAGGCCCGCTTGGTGGCGCCCTGGATGACGTTGCCGTTGCGGTACCACTGGAACCGCAACTGAGTAGGCGCCGGGCTGAACCGGTGCCTCAGCTTCCGGTTGCCCTCGCGCACCTTGATCCGGTGCCCGACCCGGGCGGCCCCACGCAGGGCCGGCTTGGCGGCCCGGTGCTCGAGGGCCGCCACAGGGCCGATCCGGCCGGCCGACACCACCGTCGAGGCGGGGAGGTAGCCCGTTGGGGAGACCGTCACCCGGACGCTGACCTGATGCCCGAGGTCGGCGAGGCTCATCGGCCGCGCGCGGGCAGTGGCGCCGGCGATCGGTCGGCCGTCGCGCAGCCACTGGTAGGTCACCGGACCGGTCAGGCTCCAGGTCCCCGGACTTGCCGTGAGCACCTTGGACCACCGGCGCTCGCCGCTGATCGCCGGCGGGGTGAGCAAGCGGGGAGCGTCGCCCGCCTTGACGTGATGTGAGATCACGATGGTCTCGTGGCGGGTGTTGTAGCCCTCGGTCACGTAGTCGACCGTGACCGACAATCGCCTGTCCAGATCGTCGGGCCCGATTCGATAGGTCAGCGAGGTGTTGCCCACGGGCACGTCGTCGACAGCCCAGGAGTAGGTCCGGGTGACCTCACTGGGCCCAGTCGTCTCCGATGTCCCTGGGATGAGGCGGATCTCCTCAGCCACCTTCGCGACCCCTGCCCAGCGCGACGACTGCGAGATCCACTGGGCTCCGAGACGGATGTCCTGGGCTGTCGAGCTGGCCGAGACGGTCTCGTACCCGGGCCGGGTCGCTGTCACGGTGAGAGTCAGGGTCTTGCCCGCGTCGGCCGGCACCGGCTGGTAGCTCGGGCCGGTCGAGACGGTGGTCCCGGCCACCTTCCAGGCATAGCCGAAGGTCAGCGTCCCCGCTCCGGTCCAGGTGCCGGTGCGGGCCCTGGCCGTCTCGCCGACCCCGAGCGAGTACGAGCCGTCGACCGAGATCGTCGGTATCGCGGTGTTGGTCATGGTCTTCTTGGCCACCACCGCCGTCTGCACCGAGGTGACCGTCTTGTAGCTCTCGACGGTGCAGTCCGCGGTCGCGGTCACCCGGAAGGACAGCCGGTGCCCGGTGTCCGCAGCCGCGACGACGTAGGTCGTCGAGGTGGCACCCGCGATGACGACCCCGTCGCGCAGCCAGCCGTAGCTGAAGCCGTTCGAGGTCGCTCCGGTCCACGTGCCCTTGCTGCCGATCAAGGTCTCCTCGAACCTGGCCGTGCCGGTGACGCCCGGTGGCGCGGTGTTGCTGAGGTGACAGGTCTCTCCCGGCGGGTCCTGGCACACCGGCAGCTCCGGATGCTGGGCACAGTCCGGCGGCGCCGCCTCGACGGCTGTCAGGACCAGGCCCGACGCGACCATCGCGACGACGGCCACCAGGACCTCCAGGGCTCGTCGTGATGCGTTGAACATGCTCGTTCCTCTCTCCCAGCAGGCCGTGCCCGGACCGTGGCTGCGCGCGGCCATGTCAGGCGGGCCCGAGCAGCACCACGGTGATCTTCACGGGCCGCTTGCCGGCGTTGCGGACGGTGACGAGCTTCCCGTTCTTGCGCTTGGCGACCAGGTAGCGGGTGGTGGCCTGGCCCTTGCCGGCCTTGAACGCCGGGGCGCCACCGACCTTGACCTTCGTGGCGGCACGGACCTTGGTCACCGTCACCGCGACCAGGACCTTCTTCGTCTTCTTGGCGACACCTCTGGTGGCCTTGACCTTGAGGGTCTTGTGCTTGCCCACCTTCTTCGAGGTGAGCTTCCTCCCCGTCGCGGCGCCGGCGCAGCCGCTGGTCCGTCCCAGGACGCCCGTGGTGCGCACCGCGGTGGCGGAGTAGGTCGCCACCTGCCCGGCCGGCTGCACGCAGCCGAACGTGCCGATGATCCGCTGTCCGGTGAGGACCGTGCGCTGCTGTCCGGGCGCGGCCTTGTCGGCGGTACGGAGCGTGCCACCCATCCGGACCGGGTAGCCCTCGGTGACCAGCCGCTTGCCCGCGGCCAGCGCGAGCGTGCCCTGGTTGCGCAGGTCGACCCGGGTGATCCTCGCGGCAGCGCTCGCGCCCGCGGAGACCTCCAGCGTGCCGGCGTTGGTCAGCCTGGCGGGCTGGAGGCAGCAGTCGCCCTCGCCCCAGGTCGAGCCCGGCGTCAGCCGGAGCGTGGCCCCCTTGCTCACCGAGGTGACGGTGCCGCCCTGGGTGACGAACGTGGTGCCCGCCGCCACGTCGGCGGAGCCCGCGATCCGGAGGACGCCGTGGTAGCCGGCGAGGCCCGGATCCCGGACCTCCAGGCGGGACGGCACCGACCCGGCCAGTCTCAGCGTGGTGCCCGCCCCGACGGCGAGATCGCCGTAGACGTGCGCGGCGTCATTGCCGGGATTCGCGGGGGCGGAGAGCTCGACGGTGCCCGCTCCGGAGAAGCCGCCGACACCGGTCAGCTTGGCCCCGATGCCGAAGTGCAGCCGGGTGCCTCCCTCCAGGCGTCCCTTGCCCTCCATCAGTACGCCGCCCGGCACGGCGGCGGTGTTCGGGTGCGCGTCGATCGCCGCGGAGTCGGTGAAGTCGACGGTGCCACCGCCGGTGTAGCGCGCGCCGCTGCCCAGTCGCGCCGGGCCAATGGTCGAGGTCAGGGTGCTGCCGGCAGCGACGTGGGCGGTGCCGCGCAGGGTGAGCTCGACGGCCTTGAAGGTGCTGTGACCGCCGGTGACGTCGACGGCGCCGTCGACCACGACCTTGGCGGGATCCGTGCAGCATCCGGTGCCGCTGATCAGGTTGGTGCCGGTCGCGCGCAGCGTGCCGCCCGATGCCACCCGGATGCCGTCGTCGTCACCCTCGTAGTCCGGGTACAAGTCGACCCCTCGATCGGGGTCGGAGCCGATATCGTCGAACAGCAGCGTGCCGTTGACGGTGAGCCGGTGTCGCAGCACCTTCAAGGCACCGGCACCGATGGTGCCGTTGGCGGTCTGGCTCAGGGTGATCGGCACCTGGATCTGGCCCCCGGTCCAGCCGAAGCCGGCCGTGACGGTCAGCGGAGCGCCGGCCAGGTAGACCGAGCCGGCTCTCGGCTCGGACATGGTGAACCCGGCGACGCTGGTGCCTGCCGGCACGGTCAGGGTGGTGGCGGACTGGACGTTGCCGTTGTAGGCCGGCGCATTCGTGAGCACGACGTGGTCGGCGACGCCCGGGACGCCCTGTGGTGACCAGTTGGCGGCGTTGCTCCAGCTCGTGTGGTCGGCGCCGGGAATCGTGTCGCCGTTGGCGGCGTAGCCCTGAACCCAGGTATAGGTCGTCGCAGCCTGCGCCGCCTGCATCGGCAGCACCACCGCCAGTGCCGCGATCACCGCCATCGCAGCCGCTGCCGCGGTCGCCCGGAGTGTGCTCCTCATCGTCATTCCTCTCACTTGACCCGCTTCGCGCGGGTGGTCACGGTGGCCTGGGCATGGCCGTTCCGGACGCCGGTCACGCGGACCTTGAGCCGCTTGCGCCGGTCGGCCTTGCGAATCCGGTACGTCGCCTTGGTGGCGTGCTTGATGGGGTGGCCGTTGCGCAGCCACTGGTAGCGAAGTCCGGTCGCCGCCGGTGCGAAGCCCTTGCGCAGCGCCTTCTTCGCCATTGCCGGCATCAGCCTCTTGCCGATCTTGGCCGCGCCCTTGAGCTTGGGATGCTTGGCCTTGGTCCAGCGCAACGGCTTCGCCTTCGCACTCAACGGCGCCTTGCTCCAGTGCGGCTGGGAGGCGTCGGTGAGCACGGTCACGGGGTCGGAGGCATCGCAGTCCCCGATGACCGGCACCACGACCTTGGTGATCCAGGCCGATCCGCGCCGCTCGGCGAAGGCGACACTGGTGCCGTTGGGAGCGAAGCTCGGCGCCGAGATCGTCATCTGCGACATGGTCGGGTCGAAGGGCGGCTGGGTCGCGGCAGGATAGGCGCATCCGGCTCCGGGCAGTGGCGGCGTGGCCGCGGTGGTGACGCCGGTGGCCGACAGCACCACGAGGTAGGCGAGCCGGCCGCTCGGGCCGTCCTCGACCCGTGAGGTGGCGAACCGAGTGCCCTGCCGGTTGACCGCCGGGAAGTAGTTCAGCGTGTCGGTGTCCTGGCAGCCCTCCTGGTAGGACAGGCAGGATGCGAACCACTCGGTCGCCGACGACTCGGCCGGACGATGCAGCAGGACCCGGTTGAGCGTGGTGGCCTGGATGACCGCGCGGCCGGGACCCGCCCAGGAGGCGAATTCGCCGTCGGTCACGTGGTGGCCGCCCGCGAGTGCCTTCCCGGTGAGCGCGTCGGCGTACTCGACGTAGTGCTGGAAGAACGTGTGGCACGGCGTGTAGGAGCAGTCGTTGGCGGCGTACATGGTCTCGTAGGCGAGCTTCCTGCCGTCGGGCGAGACGCTGGCGAAGTCCGGGCCGAACGAGGTGATCGGCGGGCTGAACCGCTTGAGCACCTCACCCTGCTGGCTCAACCGCACGATCACCGTGCCGGCACCGTTGCCGCGCAGGGCATAGACCCGACCGGCGTCGTCCTCGGTCGGCGTGCGGTAGGGCGCCCTGGTCGTGCCGTCACCGGTCAGCGCGCGGGCCCCGGTCCCGTCCGGCCGGGCGATCCACACGTTGCCACCGCGGATGAAGACCAGCGACCCGGACCGATCCGCGACCGCCGCGGTCGATGACGTGCCTGCCTCGGTGGCAGCCAGGACCAGGCCCGACGCGACCATCGTCAAGGTGGCCACCAGGACCACCAGGACTCCCGGGACTCGTCGTGGCGCGTTGCCCATGCTCGCTCCCTCCGTGCCTTCTCGGTTGGCAACTGAAGCCTAACAATGTTAGATTTGTCAAATGGCATTAGGAAAAGGACGCCGGACAGGAGCACGGCAGGAGATCCTGGAGGCCTGCTGGCTGCTGGCTCGTGAGCACGGCCTGGCCGGCTTCACGTTGCGCCAGGTGGCCGCAGCGGTCGGCGTCCAGGCGCCCAGCCTCTACACCTACTTCGCCTCCAAGAACGCGATCTACGATGCGATGTTCGCCGACGGCAACGTCGCCTTCGCCGCGGCCATGTCCGCCGTACCCGAGAAGGACGATCCCGTCGACCAGCTGGCGGCGGCCGCGCGGGCCTACCTGGAGTTCTGCTGTGCGGACCCGGTGCGCCACCAGCTCCTCTTCCAGCGCACCCTGCCCGGCTTCGAGCCCTCCCCCGGCTCCTACGCCGCCGCCGGCGAGGCCTTCGAGCACCTGCGGAGCGCCTTCACGCGCCTCGGCATCGCCGACCCGCGGCACCTCGACCTGTGGACCGCGCTGCTGAGCGGTCTGGCCGACCAGCAGCTGGCCAACGATCCGGACGGCGACCGGTGGACGCGGCTGGCCGGCGAGGCGGCCGCCATGTTCGTCGCCCACGTGCGAGGAGGAGACCGATGACGGACCGACCGTTGCGCCACCGCGACTGGATGGCGTTGGCCACCGAGGAGTACCGCAGGCTCGACGACCTGCTGGGCGAGCTCGACGAGTCCGAGTGGGCCATGCCCACCGACTGCGCCGGCTGGACCGTTCGCGAGGTCGTCGCCCACCTGGCCGGGGCCGCCGCGGCCACCGCCTCGGTGCGCGAGCAGCTCCGCCAGCAGCGGCTCGGCCGCGCGGAGAAGGGCGAACGGCTGCAGATCGACGCGGTCAACGACATCCAGGTGCGCGAGCGCGCCGGGCGATCGGCGTCCCAGCTGCGGTCCGAGCTGCATGAGGCCGCGGCGCGCAGTGTCCGAGCCCGGCAGCGAGCTCCCGGACCGGTGCGCAGCCTCCGCTTCCCCTTCCCGGCTCCGGTCGGCGTGGCCTCGCTCGGATTCCTCAACGACGTGGTCTACACCCGGGACGCGTGGATGCACCGGCTGGACATCTGCCATGCCACTGGCCACGAGCCCGTCCTCACCGCCGACCACGACGGCCGGATCGTCGCCGACGCCGCCGGCGCCTGGTTGCGGGCCGCCGGCCGGTCCGAGGTCACCCTGACGGGTCCGCTCGGGTGCGTCGTGAGCGGGCACGCGGGCGACGAGGCAC
The DNA here is from genome assembly GCA_964613165.1 of uncultured Marmoricola sp. Taxonomy (GTDB): domain Bacteria; phylum Actinomycetota; class Actinomycetes; order Propionibacteriales; family Nocardioidaceae; genus Marmoricola. The sequence continues at coordinate 3,278 of CAZTHV010000069.1, read as the reverse complement.
CCGCTTCGTACGACGCCGTCGCCTTCGCCCGCGCCCTCTCCGGCCGGGGCGAGCTGCCTGGCGTGCGAGCGGACTTGGTGCTGTTCTGAAGGGCCCCGGCGCAGGCAGTTCGCTCCTGTGGAGTCTGCGTGACGCGTGATCGCGGTGAACTGCCTGCACAAGAGGCACGCCGCGCCGACCGGTCCCGGCCCGCTACCGTGCCTGGTCGAGCAGCACCCTGCCAACCGCCGGACGACCGCGCGAACTACGGGGCCGGCGGCCTCAGTCCGCGACCGAGGAGTAGGCGACCACCCCACGGCGCAGGCGACGGGCGGCCTCCCGGGCGGTGTCGCGGATCGGCGACGGCCCGGCGGCCTCGGCGACCTGGTCGGCCAGGTCGAGGAGCTGCTTGACCCAGCGGACGAAGTCACCCGCGGCGAGGTCGGTGGCGTCCAGCACGTCGTCCAGCTCGTCGCCCTCGGCCCAGCGGTACGCCGCCCAGCAGAAGCCGAGGTCCGGCTCGCGGAGCTGGTCGAGGTGATGCTCCTTCTCCAGCGCGTCCAGCTCGGCCCACAGCGAGGTCATCTCGCCCAGGACCCGGCGCACCACGCCGCCCGGCAGCCGGGGGGCCACGGCGTCATCGGGCTTGCGCGCCTCGAAGACCAGCGCCGAGAGCACCGAGGCCAGCTGGCTGGCGTCCAGGTCCTCCCAAAGTCCCTGGCGCAGCGCCTCGGCGGTCACCAGGTCCAGCTCGTTGTAGATGCGCATCAGCGGCCGGCCGACGGCGCTCACCCGGCTGTCCGCGCCGTCACCCTCGAGATAGCCCAATGCGGTGAGCACCTGGCAGACCCGGTCGAACTGGCGCGCGATCGTGTTCGTGCGCTGCTCGATACGCCGGCGGAGCGTGCGCGCGTCCCGGTCCAGCTTGTGCCACCGTTCGCTCCAGCGAGCATGGTCCTCACGGTCGGGACAGGAGTGGCACGGGTGGGCCCGCAGCTCGGCGCGCAGCCTCTCGATAGGCGCGGTCTCGATCTGCGACGTGCCGCCAGAGGCACCATCCCGGCGGGACCTGCGCTCGGGACGGGGCAGCGTCTGCGCCCGCTGCCGCAGCGCGCTGGCGAGATCGCGGCGCGACTGCGGGTTGCGCGCATTGAAGCTCTTCGGAACCCGCATCCGGGCCAGTGAGGCCACCGGCGTCGGGAAGTCCACCATCGAGAGCCTCCGCGCGTGCCGGTCGACGGTGAGGACGTAGGGCCGCGGTCCGTCCCGATCGGCCTGCTGGCCGGGGTCGAGCACCAGCGCGATGCCGGCGAACTTGCCCGCAGGGACCTCGATCACGTCGCCCGGACGCAGCGTGTCCAGCGAGCCGAGGACCTCCTGACGCCGGTCCGCCCTCCGCGAGCGTGCCAAGGAGGCCTCCGCGTCGGAGAGCCCACGGCGGAGCGCGGCGTACGCCATGAAGTCACCGCGGTCGCAGGTCGCCGCCTCGGCGTACCCGTCCAGCGCCTCCTCCGCCTTCCGCAGCTGCCGGGCAAGGCCCACGACGGCCTTGTCCGCCTGGAACTGTGCGAAGGACGACTCCAGCAGCTTACGGGCGGGATCCCGGCCGACCTGATGGACCAGGTTCACCGCCATGTTGTACGACGGGCGGAACGACGACCGCAGCGGATAGGTGCGCCTGGACGCCAGCCCGGCCACCGCACGGGGATCGAGCCCCGGTTGCCACAGCACGACGCCGTGCCCCTCCACGTCGATCCCCCGGCGACCGGCGCGGCCGGTGAGCTGGGTGTACTCCCCCGGCGTGATGTCGGCGTGCGTCTCGCCGTTCCACTTCGACAGCTTCTCGATGACCACCGACCGCGCCGGCATGTTGATGCCCAGGGCCAGCGTCTCGGTGGCGAAGACCACCCGGCACAGCCCGCGCAGGAAGAGCTCTTCGACGCACTCCTTGAAGGTCGGCAGCATCCCGGCATGGTGAGCCGCCACGCCGCGGGTGAGCGCGTCGAGGAACTCGTGGTAGCCCAGGACGTACAGGTCCTCGTCGGGCAGGTGCGCGCAGCGCTCCTCGACGAACCGGCGGATCTCCTCGCGCTCCTCGGCGCTGGTCAGCCGGATGTTCGCGTTGAGGCACTGCTGGACCGCGGCGTCGCAGCCGACCCGGCTGAAGATGAAGACGATGGCCGGCAGCAGCCCGGCCCGGTCGAGCTGCTCGACGACGTCGACCCGGCTGGGTACCCAGACCCGGCGGCCGTTGCCGGACTGCCGGGCTCCGCGCTTCTGCCCACGCGGGGAGCGCCGGTCGCGCAGCCGGGAGCTGGCGAAGTCGTCGCGGGCGACGCGGAGCAGCTCGGGATTGACCTTCTGCTCCTCACCCGCCGCGGCCGGCGTGCCCTCGTCGGCGAACAGGTCGTAGAGCCGGCGGCCGACCAGCACGTGCTGGTAGAGCGGGACCGGTCGCCGCTCCTCGACGATGGTCACGGTCTCGCCGCGCACCGTGCCCAGCCACTCGCCGAACTCCTCGGCGTTGCTGACCGTCGCCGAGAGGGAGACCAGGGCCACCGACTCGGGCAGGTGGATGATCACCTCCTCCCACACCGCGCCGCGGGAGCGGTCGGCGAGGTAGTGCACCTCGTCCATCACCACCCAGCCCAGTCCGGTCAGCGTCCTGGACCCGGCGTAGAGCATGTTGCGCAGCACCTCGGTGGTCATCACCACGATCGGCGCCTCGGAGTTGATGCTGTTGTCGCCGGTCAGCAGGCCGACCCGCTCGGCGCCGTACCGGTCGACCAGGTCGTTGAACTTCTGGTTGGACAGCGCCTTGATCGGGGTGGTGTAGAAGCACTTGCGGCCCGACTCCAGCGCGAGGTGCACCGCGAACTCGCCGACGATGGTCTTGCCGGACCCGGTCGGTGCGGCGACCAGGACCGAGTGACCCGCCTCCAGCACCCGGCAGGCGCGGAGCTGGAAGTCGTCGAGGCCGAACTCGTAGTGCGAGGCGAACGCAGCGACCTCGGGATGGGCCTGGCGCTCACGGAAGCGCGAGTACCTCTCGGCGGGGCTGGCCGGCTCACTCATCGGACCACGACCTCATGGAACCACCACGCGCAGCGCACACGGCACGACCTCGATCGTCAGCGGCAGCGGTCCGATGCGCTCGCCGTCGGCGTAGGCGACCACACCGGGGGCGGCGATCGTGATCCGGCGCACGGAGTGGTGCCGGTAGTCGGGATGGTGCACGTGCGTGCCCGTGAAGAGCCTGGGGTAGGTCCGGATCAGCTCCGGCTTGGTCATCGGCCGGA
>CAZTHV010000068.1:12030-12265 GCA_964613165.1 uncultured Marmoricola sp. | reverse complement strand
GGTGCGCCGGAGACGTCGTGGCGCTGGGTGATCGCCTCGTAGACGCGGTCGGGCAGCAGCGGCATGTCGATGTTGCGGACACCGGTGTCTCCGAGCGCGTTCATCACGGCGTTGACGAAGGCGGCGGGCCCACCAACCGTGGCGCACTCCCCCACGCCCTTGGCCCCGATCGGGTGGTGCGGGCACGGCGTGACCACCTCGTGCAGCTCGTAGCCCGGGGTCTCCCACGCGGTCG
>CAZTHV010000068.1:11582-12020 GCA_964613165.1 uncultured Marmoricola sp. | reverse complement strand
AGTCCATGAAGTTCGAGCCGATGCAGTTGCCCTCGGCGTCGAAGGTGATGAACTGCATGCTCGCCATCGCGTACGCCTCGGTCAGACCACCCATGATCTGGCCCTCGACGATCATCGGGTTGATCCGGACGCCGCAGTCGTCGACGGCGACGAAGCGGAGCACGTCCCACACCCCGGTGTCGGGGTCGACCTCGACGGTCGCGATGTAGCAGGCGAACGGCCAGGTCAGGTTCGGTGGGTCGTAGTAGGCATTGGCCTCCAGGCCGGGCTCCAGACCGTCGGGCATGTTGCTGTACGCCGCCATCGCGCACTCGGTGATGCTGGCACCCTGAGCCGGATTGCTGCGCACGTAGAAGCGGCCGAGATTGTCGGGGGTCAGCCGCTGGTCGGGCGGCACCTGGGTGATCACGTCGTAGGAGCGGTCGTGATAGTTGAAGC
>CAZTHV010000068.1:11018-11572 GCA_964613165.1 uncultured Marmoricola sp. | reverse complement strand
GGTGCTCCGGGACGCATAGGTGCCCATCCCGAACGGCGCCGTGTCGGTGTCGCCCTCCTCGACGACGATGTCCGCGGCGGGGATCCCCAGCTCGTGCGCGACGATCTGTGCCCAGGTCGTCTCATGGCCCTGACCCTGCGACTTCGCGCCGGTCCGCAGGATGGCCTTGCCGGTCATGTGGACCCGCAGCTCGGCGGAGTCGAACATCTTGATGCCGAGGATGTCGTACTCGCGGCTGTTGCCCGCCCCGAGCGGCTCGGTCATCGTGGAGATGCCGATGCCGAGCCGCCGGCCCCGCCTCGCGGCGTCCTCCTTCTCGCGGAGGAAGTCCCGGTAGCCGATCGCCTCCAGGCCGATGTCGAGGCACTTGCCGTACTGCCCCGAGTCGGTGAGGAAGCCGAACGGCGTCCGGTGCGGGAAGTCGTCGTCGCGCACGAAGTTGATCCTGCGGAACTCCGCCTGGTCCATGCCCAGGTCGTCGGCGGCCGCCTGCACCATGCGCTCCTGGAAGAACATCGCCTCGGTGACCCGGAACGAGCACCGGTAGGCGACTC
>CAZTHV010000068.1:8287-11008 GCA_964613165.1 uncultured Marmoricola sp. | reverse complement strand
CGAACGCCGAGTGCATCAGCCCGATCTTGAACTTGCTCGGCTGGGCGTCGCCGAAGAAGGCGCCGTGGTCGGACGTGGTCCTCATCCGTACGCCGAGGATGCGGCCGTCCTTGCGCAGGGCGAGCTCGCCGTCGAGATAGATGTCGCGGGCGAACCCGGTCGAGATCAGGTTGCCGGTGCGGTCCTCGACCCACTTCACCGGCCGCTCGGTGAGGATCGAGGCGAGGATCGCCATCACGTAGCCGGGGTAGACCGGCACCTTGTTGCCGAAGCCGCCGCCGAGGTCCGGAGAGACGATCCGGATCATGTGCTCGGGCAGCTCGGCGATCAACGCCACCGCGGCGCGCACGATGTGCGGCGCCTGGGTGGTCATGTAGACGGTCAGCTTCGAGGTCGCCCGGTCGAAGTCGGCGATCGCGCCGCAGCACTCCAGCGGTGACGGGTGCGAGCGTGGATAGTGCAGCGAGAGCCTCGAGACCAGGTCCGCTTCGGCGAACGCGCGGTCGGTGCCCTCGGCGTCGCCGACCTCCCAGTCGAAGCAGACGTTGTCGGCCTGGTTCTCCTTGTCGTCGCGGATCAGCGGGGCGTCCGGCGCCATCGCCTGTGTCGGGTTCACGATGGCCGGCAGCGGCTCGTACTCGACGACGATCGCCTCGCAGGCGTCCTTGGCGATGTAGGGGTCGTCGGCGATGACGCAGGCGACCTCCTGCCCCTGGAAGCGGACCTTGTCGGTGGCCAGCACCGCCTGCGTGTCGTAGCTGAGCGTCGGAATCCACGCCAGGTTGCGGGTCGCCATCATCTCCCCGGTCAGCACCAGCCGCACTCCCGGGATGTCCCAGGCCTTGCTGGTGTCGATCGAGGTGATCCGTGCGTGTGCGAGCGGGCTGCGCAGGATCTCCAGATGGAGCATGCCGGGGAGCACCATGTCGTCGAAGTAATTGCCCTTGCCGCGGATGAAGCGGTTGTCCTCGACCCGGCGGCGGCTCGCGCCCATCCCGCCGATCTTGACCTCGTCGAGGGCACTGTGTCCTTCTCGGGGCCGCTCGGGTGCCTGAGTCATGGCGTGACCTCCTCGCTCTCGGCGGGTGCCTGGTCGCGCATCTTCGCGGCTGCCCAGAGCACCGCCTTGACGATGTTCTGGTAGCCGGTGCAGCGGCACAGATTGCCCGACAGGGCGAACCGCACGTCGTCCTCGGTCGGGTCGGGGTTCTCGGCGAGCAGGGCAGTCGCGGCGAGCATCATGCCCGGGGTGCAGAAGCCGCACTGGAGTCCGTGCTCCTCCTTGAAGCCCTCCTGCACCGGGTGCAGCTCACTGGCCGTGGCCAGTCCCTCGACCGTGGTCACCTCATGGCCGTCGGCCTGGACGGCGAGCATCGTGCAGCTCTTCACCGGCCGGCCGTCGAAGAGCACCGTGCACGCGCCGCAGTTGGTGGTGTCGCAGCCGGTGTGGGTGCCGGTGAGCCGCAGTCCCTGGCGCAGGAAGTGGGCCAGCAGCAGCCGCGGCTCGACGTCGGCGGTACGCCGCTGCCCGTTGACGGCGACCGTGACCCGGCGTACCGGGACGTCGGCCGGCGCCTCGGTGATCTCATCGAAGAGACTGGACATGACTCAGGCCGCCCTTTCGGTGGCGCCGGCGACGCCGGACAGGATCCGTGTGACGAAGGTGTGCACCACGTGGCGCTTGTACTCGGCACTGCCACGGTGATCCGAGCGCGGCTCGGCCGCCTCCGCCGCCAGGTCGGCCGCCCGGCCGATCGCGGCCGCGTCCAGGACGGCACCGGTCAGCGCCTCGGCCGCGGCGGACGCGTCGATGGTGCGGCTGCCCACCCCGGTCAGCCCGATCCCGGCGCGCAGGACGCGGTCACCGGACAGGTCGACCGAGACGGCCGTTCCCGCGGTCGCGAAGTCGCCGACCCGTCGTTCGAGCTTGAGATAGCCGCCGGCCGGTGTGCCGGCCGGCGCCGGGACCACCGCCTCGACCGCGATCTCGTCGACGTCGAGCACGGTCTGGAAGGGCCCGGTGACGAAGTCTCGGATCGGGATGCTCCGCCGACCGCCCGGATCCTGGGCGACGACGTGGCCGCCGAGCGCGGTCACCACGGCCGCCCAGTCGCCCTGCGGGTCGGCGTGGCACAGCGACCCCACGAGAGTGCCACGAGTGCGCACGATCGGATCGGCGATGAGCGGCGCAGCCGCGGCCATCGTCGGCTGGCGCAGAGCCAGCTCCGGCCAGCGCTCCAGCATGGCGTGCCGGCAGAGGGCTCCGATCCGGAGGGTGCCGTCGGGCTCGATGACATGGTGGCCGAGGCCGGGCAGGTCGTTGATGTCGACGAGCACCTCCGGCGAGGCGAAGCGCAGCTTGAGCAGCGGCACCAGGCTCTGTCCGCCGGCCAGCACCTTGGCCTCACCGGCACCGTCGTGCAGCAGCGACAGCGCCTCGTCGAGCGTGCGGGGCGCCTCGTAGCGGAACCGCGAGGGATACATCCGGGCCTCCGGGTCAGGGCTGGTCGGGCTGGTCTGGGTCGGTCGCGGGCGGAGCGGCCGGTGGAGTCTCGGTCGGCACGCCGGGGTCGTCGATGGAGAGCCGGTTCCTCGGCAGGTCGGTGGCCGCCGGATCCGGCACGGCGACCGGCAGCGACTCCACGTCGGCCGGGTCGGGACGGGGGCGCTGGTGGGGCGGCCACCGACCTGCCGAGGAACCGGCTCTCCATCGACGACCCC
>CAZTHV010000068.1:0-8277 GCA_964613165.1 uncultured Marmoricola sp. | reverse complement strand
GCTGCCCGGCCACCTTGAGGTACTCCACGAACTCCGGGAACGCCCACACCGTGGGGCTCTTGCCGGTCTTCGGCGCGTTCTCGACGACCTCGTACATCCGCGGATTGCCCCGGCTGTGGCCATCGCTCTCGATCGGCATCGCGTCCTCCCGTCAGGCAGGCGGTCTCCTGCTGTCATCGTGGGCCCCCCTCCGGACCGCGACAACCGCCGATTAAGCCTTCGCTGATCTTCGGCATCGATCGCACGGACCGCGCCATCGATCCGCGCCGGGGCCCCCGGCCGGCCTCAGCTCCACAGGGTCACGTGGACGGCAGGCCGGAAGCGGCCCTTGCTGACCCCGCCGCCGCGGAGCATCGCCTTCATCGCCCGGGGCGTGGTCACGAAGCGGGTGAGCTCCAGGGCGGCGGCGGGGGCGTGCTGGGTCGCCAGCGTGGAGATGCTCCATCTGCCCTGGCCCTCCGGGACGGCATCGACCCGGATCAGGCTGCCGTCCGCGAGATCCGGCTCGACGGCGAAGGCCAGGGTGAGCGCCACCCCGCGACCGCGCTTGGCCTCCTCCATCGCGGCGGCATGACTCTGGAAGATCCGCTGCCGGTCCTCGGTGATCCTGAGGCGGCGCAGCATGCCGGGGACGACCCCGGAGCGCTCGACCGCGGATGGGCCCAGCAGCCAGCTCTGGCGGCGCAGCATCTCCGTGCTCGGCGTCGCAGCCGCCATCGGATGCCCGGGAGCCACGATCGCGATCACCGCGTAGTTGAGGAACGGCGTGCTCTGCACCATCGCATCGGTGGGCGCACCGGGCCCGATCACGACGTCGACCGTGCGGGTGACCAGCAGCGAGTCGAACTCCTCGGTCCGGTGGGCACTGAGCTCCACGTCGAGGCCCTGCGCCCGGTCGGCGAAGACCTCGAACAGCCCCGGGGCGGCGTACTCGGCGAAGAGGCCGGAGGCACCGACGCGCAGCAGCCGGCGTCCACCGCCGGCCTGACGCACCTCGGTGACCGTGCGGTCCTGGAGGCCGAGCATCTCCACCGCACGGCTCGCCAGCCGCAGACCGCCGGGGGTGAAGGCCAGTCCGCCGGCGGTCCTGGTGAAGAGCTGGTCACCGAGCTCCTTGCGGAGCTGACCCACGTGCAGCGAGACCGCGGCCTCGGACACCTGGAGGGCCGCCGCCGCGGCCTTCACCGATCCGAGCCGTACGACGGTCGCGAACGCCCGCAGCTGCGTGGGTGTCATCGCCCTCCCTCGCCCCGCTCGTCGGGAGCCGGCCGGCGCACTATGTTGTCCCCGATGACTCCCGCCCAGCTCCGTGCCTTCGCGAGCATCGTGCGCCAGGGCTCGGTCAAGGGTGCCGCCGCCGAGCTGGGGCTCACCGACTCGGCGATCTCGATGCACGTCGCGCAGCTGCGCAAGGAGCTGGGCGACCTGCTGTTCGAGCGCACCGGCTCGGGGATCGCGTTCACCCCGGGCGGGCTGCGCCTGGCCAGTCGCGCGGTCGAGATCCTGGGGCTGCAGGACCAGACCATCGCCGAGGTCGGGCAGGCCGCGGAGGGACGGCGGCTGCTCCGCCTGGCGACGTCCCACCTCTTCGCCGAGCACGCGGCCCCGGGGCTCATCGAGCAGTTCACCCAGCGGGCGCAGGATCTCGAGGTCGAGCTCAGCGTGCACCTCCCCGAGGAGTTCGCGGGTCTGCTCGCCACTCGCACCGTCGATCTGGCGATCGGCCCCGCCGCCGCGGCCGTGCCGGAGCACGTCGTCGGGCGGCCGTTCCTCGCCTTCGACCTCCAGGTGGTCGCCGCACCCGACCATCCGTACGCCGGCCGCCAGGTCACCCGTGACGAGCTGCGCGCGGCGACCTGGTACCTCGGACCCTCCGCGATCGGCATCCACGGCGCGATCCCGGCGACCCTTGCCGCACTCGGCGTCCCCGAGGAGCGACAGCGGATCTTCCAGAACGAGGCGGCCGCGCTGGAAGAGGCCCGTCGCTCGGAGGGACTCAGCCCGGCGGTGGTGTTCGCGGCGAATTCCGACCTGACCGCCCAGCGGATCGTCCGGATCACCGGGCCGGGCTGCACCAGCCGGCACGTCTGGGCGGCGTACGCACTGACCCACGACTCGATGACCGCGACCGCCGAGCTGATGCACTTCCTCGCCACGCCCCGGGCGATGCAGGCGATGCTCCGCGGGTCGGGAGTGCCGATCCGGCGGTTCCGCCCCTCGGTGTACGTCACGCTCTGGAACTGACGGGGGCTCACCGGGCCCGCTCCGCGAGCAGCTCCTGGTAGTCCGCCCAGGTGTCCACGTCACGCGGCACCGGCCCCTCCACGGGATGCCGCACGAGCGTCTCGCCGGCCTCGTCGACCAGCTTCCAGACGGCCTTGTCACCGTGCAGCGCGGCCAGTCTCCCGAAGATCTCGCGGCCGAGCCAGAACGGGTGGCCGGTCCCGTCGGCGTACTCGCTGACCGCGATCGCGCTGCCCCGGGCACGCTCGACGAGCCCGGACACGGTCCGCGGGTCGACCCCGGGCTGGTCGCCGAGCAGCAGCACGATCCCCTCGGCGCCCTCCTCGACCGTCGGCAGCGCGGCCGCGATCGAGGAGGAGCAGCCCGTGGAGTAGGCGGCGTTGCGCACCAGGTCGCAGCCGGTGAGATCGACCCGCCGCTCCACCTCCGCGGCCGACCCGCCGAGGGCGACGACGATCTGGTCGAGGCCGCACCTGCGCACCATGGCCAGCGTCGCGTCGAGCAGGGTGCGCCCGCGGTAGGGCAGCAGCTGCTTGGGGCGACCGAGCCGGGTCGACCCGCCGGCAGCCAGGACGAGGCCGGTGACGGTCACGCAGAGCGCTCCGCGGCGAAGCGGTCCCGGCAGCCCGGGCAGCAGAACCAGTAGTCCTCGCCGTCGACCTCGAGGTGGATCGCGTCGGGTCCGATCACCACGGTCATCCCGCAGACCGGGTCGACAGCGGTCTCCGGCTGCACGACGGGGAGCTCGGTGCGCTGGGCCGCGGGCTCGGCCGCCTCCCGGCGTACCTGGGCGATCAGCTCCGCCAGGATCGAGACGGCGATCTCGGTCGGCGTCGTGGCGCCGATGTCGACGCCGACCGGGGTGTGGATCCGGGCACGCTCCTCGGGGGTCAGGTGCATGTCCGCGAGCAGCGCCTCTCCGCGCCGGCGGCTGGCCACCAGCCCGACGAACGGCACTCCGGCGTCCAGCGCGGCGCGGATGTCGGCCGGCTCGTCGCCGCCGTGGCGCGCCACGACGGCCGCGACCGCGTGCTCGGGGCTCTCGCCGGCCTCGGTCCGGGTGACCGCGAAGCCCACCTGCGGCGCCAGCGAGGCCAGGGCGACGGCGATGGGCGACTCGCCCGCGACGTGACAGACCGGCGGCGGCCCGATCGCCTCGAGGAAGATCTCCAGGGCGCCCCCGGACAGGCAGGGATTCACGACGACGCAGGCACCCGGCGACTCCGGGAAGTCCTCGGCGCCCTCGGGGAGGATGCGCAGCAGCGTGCTGCTCCCGGACGCGAGCACGTCCAGGGCGGCCACGCGAACCGACCCGGCGGCGCACTGACCGCCGACGAAGCCCTCGATACAGCCGTCGGCCCGGACGATGGCCTCGTCGCCGGTGTGCGCCGAGGTGGGCTCCTGGGCCCGCACGACGGTCGCATGGACGAACCGCTCGCGCCGGCCGATCAGCTCGGCCATCCGCTCGGTGGTAGGTGAGGCAGTCATCGAGAGACCTCCTTCATCTGCTCCGGCTCGGGGACCGGAGTACATCGGTGGGGACGCCGCCGTGCTGCATCGCCTCCCAGACCCGGGAGGGCGTGAGCGGCATGTCGGCGTGGCGGACGCCGTACGCGTGAAGCGCGTCGACGACGGCATTGACGACGGCAGCCGGCGACCCGACGGTGGCGGACTCGCCGATGCCCTTGGCGCCGATCGGGTGGTGCGGCGACGGGGTGACCATGGTGCCGGTCTCCCAGGTCGGCACCTCCAGCGCCGTGGGGATCAGGTAGTCCATCAGCGAGGCGCTGAGGCAGTTGCCGAGCTCGTCGAAGCCGAGGTGCTCCATCAGCGCCATCCCGACGCCGTCGGTGAGCCCGCGATGGATCTGGCCCTCGACGATGGTCTCGTTGATCCGGGTGCCACAGTCGTCGACGGCCACGAAGCGCCGCACGGTGACCACCGCGGTGCCGGGGTCGATGTCGACCACGCACACGTAGGCGCCGTAGGGGTAGGTGAGGCTGTCGGGGTTGTAGCAGATCTGCGCCTCCAGGCCGCCCTCCATCCCGTCGGGCAGCTCGCCGGTGCCGTGGGCGTACCGGGCGATCTCGGGCATCGTCACGACAACGCCGGGTGCCCCGCGCACGCCGAAGGCGCCGTGCTGCCATTCCAGATCGGCCACGGACACCTCCAGCATCGAGGAGGCGATCAGCAGCGCCTTGTCGCGCACCTTGCGGGCGACCAGGACCGCAGCCGCCCCGGACACCGGCGTCGACCGGCTCCCGTAGGTGCCCAGGCCGAACGGGGTCCGGTCGGTGTCGCCGTGCACGACCTCGATGTCCTCGGGACGGATGCCGACCTCCTCCGCGACGATCTGGGCGAACGTGGTCTCGTGTCCCTGCCCCTGGCTCTGCACGGAGAGCCGGACGACGGCGGTGCCGTCCGGGTGCACCCTGAGCTCGCAGCCGTCGGCCATGCCGAGGCCGGCGATGTCCATGTCCTTGCGCGGCCCGGCGCCGACGGCCTCGGTGAAGAACGAAAGCCCGATGCCCATCAGCTCGCCGCGAGCGCGGCGCTCGGCCTGCTCGGCGCGCAGATCGTCGTACCCCGCGATCGACAGCGCCTGGTCGAGCGCGGCCGGGTAGTCGCCCGAGTCATAGGTCCAGCCGGTGCGGGTGTGGTACGGGAACTGCTCGGGCCGGATCAGGTTGCGCCGGCGTACCGCTGCGGGATCGAGCTCGAGCTCGGCGGCGAGCACGTCGACCATCCGCTCGACCAGGTACGCCGCCTCGGCGATCCGGAACGAGCACGAGTAGGCGACCCCGCCCGGCGCCTTGTTGGTGTGGACCGCGGTCATCGAGCAGTGGGCCGCCTGGAGGTCGTAGCTGCCGGTGAACACCCCGAAGAAGCCGCCGGGGTACTTCAGCGGCGCCGCGGTCGCGTTGAAGGCACCGTGGTCGGCGAGCACCTGGGTGCGGATCGCCAGGATGCGGCCGTCGCGGGTGGCCGCGATCTCGCCACGCATCGTGTAGTCGCGGGCGAAGCTGGTGGAGACCAGGTTCTCGGTGCGGTCCTCGACCCACTTGACCGGGTGGCCGGTGAGCATCGATCCGACGATCGCGCAGACGTAGCCGGGGTAGATCGGCACCTTGTTGCCGAAGCCGCCCCCGATGTCCGGAGCGACCACCCGGATCCGGTGCTCGGGGATGCCGGCGATCCGGGAGTAGAGCGTGCGGTGGGCGTGCGGCGCCTGGGTGGTCGACCAGATCGTCAGCCTGCCCTCGACCCGGTCGTGATCGGCCACCGCGGCGCAGGTCTCCATCGGGGCCGGGTGCACTCGCGGGAAGACCAGATCCTGGCCGACGACCACGTCGGCGCGAGCGAAGACGGCCTCGGTCGCGGCGGCGTCACCGGTCTCCCAGTCGAAGCAGTGGTTGTCGCTCCGGCCGAGGTCGTCGCGGATGACCGGGGCCTCCGGGTCCAGCGCGGTGCGGGCGTCGACGACGACGGGCAGCGGCTCGTAGTCGACGAAGATCAGCTCGAGGGCGTCGCGCGCCGCGTACCGGTCGTCGGCGACGACGAAGGCGACCTCCTGGCCCTGGTAGCGCACCTTGTCGGTCGCGAGCACGGCCTGGACGTCGCCGGCGAGGGTCGGCATCCAGGCGAGACCCCGCTCGGCCAGCATCGCGCCGGTGACCACCGCCTTGACTCGCGGATGGGCCTCCGCGGCGGAGGTGTCGACCGACACGATCCGCGCGTGCGCGAGCGGTGAGCGCAGGATGGCCAGATGCAGCATGCCGGGCAGCGCGATGTCGTCGCAGAAGCGGCCGCGGCCGCGGACGAGGCGCTGGTCCTCCTTGCGGCGCATCCGGCCGTGGCCGTGGATCGGCGCCCGCGCCTCGGGACCGGGTACGCCGGGACGATCGTCGAGCGTGGTCACGGCACCTGCTCCCTCGGGAGTCCGTCAGGGTGCTCGGCAGCCCACTGCACCGACCGGACGATGCTGGTGTAGCCGGTGCACCGGCAGATCTGGCTGGAGATCGCCTCGCGGATCTGATGCTCGCTGGGCCGCGGCACCCGGTCGAGCAGCGCCCGCGCCGTCATCAGCATCGCCGGCGTGCAGAAGCCGCACTGCAGCCCGTGGCACTCGATGAAGCCCTGCTGCACGGGGTCGAGCCGGTCGTCCTGCTCCAGGCTCTCGACCGTGCGCACGTCGTGCCCACCAGCCATCGGGGTCAGCACGGTGCACGACTTGACCGGCTCGTCGTCGTACAGGACCACGCACATGCCGCAGTTGCTGGTGTCGCAGCCCCAGTGCGTGCCGGTCAGGCCGAGATCGTCGCGCAGGAAGTGCACCAGCAGCTGGCGAGCCTCCACGTCGCCGGAGACCAGTTCTCCGTTGACCCGCATGGTCACCTGCATTCAGGCCACCTCCTCGACCGCAGCCGGCTCGCCGAGGATGCGGTCGGCGGCTCGCCGGAGGGTGCGACGGGTCAGCTCCCCGGCGAGGTGACGCTTGTACTCCGCGCTCCCGCGACTGTCGGTGGCCGGCGAGCAGCTCCGCTCGGCGATGGCGGCCGCCAGGGCGAAGGCCTCCTCGGTCGGCTCCCTCCCGGACAGGGTCTCGGAGATCTCCGGGATGCCGGTGGTGTTCGGGCCGACGGCGGCCAGGCCGACCCGGGCATCGGCGATCCGGCCGTCCTCGAGCCAGAGCGCGGCACCGGCCGCGACCACGGCCCAGTCACCGGCGCGCCGGTCGACCTTCGTATAGGCGCTACTGCCTCCCCGGCGGATCGGGATCCGCACCTCGGTGAGGATCTCCGCCTGCTCGACCGCGGTCTCGTACGGCCCGCGGTAGAACTCCTCCATCGTGACGACCCGCTCGCCGGAGGCTCCGCGGATGACACAGCGCGCGTTGAGCGTCGTACAGACCGAGGAGAGGTCCTCGGACGGGTCGGCCTGGCAGAGCGCGCCGCCGAGGGTGCCCCGGTTGCGGACCGCCGGGTCCGCGATCCGCTGTTCGGCGTCGCGGAAGATCGGCAGCACCGCGAAGAGCTCGTCGGACTCCAGCAGCTCGCGGTGCCTGGTCAGCGCACCGATGCGGACCTCGGCCGGGGTGATCTCGAGGCGGCCGAGCTCGCCGTGCAGATCGTTGACGTCGACGAGGTACTCCGGCGTCGCCAGCCGGAGCTTCATCATCGGGATCAGGCTGTGGCCGCCGGCCACCAGCCGGGCCTCGGTGCCCAGCCGCCCGAGGAGGGCGATCGCATGATCGACGCTGGTAGCCCGCTCGTACTCCAGGGGGGCCGGTACCTGCACGTCTCCACCTCCGCCCACGCGCATCCGCGGCCGTGGCAAGCTCCGCCAGGTCCTTCGTGTGCCCCGCGAGCGGGCCACGTCCTGGCTCGATGGTGCCGCGTGCGACCGGTGTGAGCAAGGCCACTTCAGCAATTGCTGAAGTCGGTCGCGGCGGGGCTCGACGCGGCACCGGGCCGCGGGCTCGCTCACGCCGGGTAGACGTGCACCTCGTTCGCCTTGACCGCGAGCTGGATCCGGGCGCCTGGGATGAGCCGCAGGTCGGCGACCGCCGCGGCCGTGATGTCGGCACTGAAGACGTCGGTGCGGACCCGGACCTGGCCGCCGTACGGCTCCAGCTCGGCGACCGTGGCGTCGAAGACGTTGCGCGGGCTGGCCGCCCGCAGCGGCTCCGCGTGCACGGCGACCGCCGAGGGAGAGAAGACCGCCACCGCCGGGGCGCCCGCGGCCAGCCCGGGCTCGGCAAGGCCGCGGACGTGCCGGCCTGCGCCATCGACCACCCCGTCGACGACCCCATCGGCCCCCTCGCTCCCGGCGGCGAGGCCGCGGACCAAGTTGAGCCCGGCCACCTGAGCGCCGAAGAGGCTGCGCGGACGGCTCAGCACCTCCCGGGTCGGGCCGGCCTCCACGATCCGGCCGCCGGTCAGCACCACCACGCGGTCGGCGAGCAGCAGCGCGTCGAGGACGTCGTGGGTCACCAGGATCACGCTGCGCCGGGTGCTGGACGGGCGCAGCGTG
>CAZTHV010000067.1:11078-12323 GCA_964613165.1 uncultured Marmoricola sp. | reverse complement strand
CACGACCGGGTGCCTGATCCCGGTCAGCTCGGTCAGCGGCGTCGTGAGCAGCTGGTCGATCACGCGGTGGCCTCCGCCGGCGGGACCTCGCGGTCGCGCAGCCGCCTCGGGTCGAGCATCTCCCTGATGATCACCAGTTCGGCGTACGACGGCTCGCGGGTGGTCGGGACGTCGCCGTCGATGGACAGCTCGAAGCCGGTGGCCTCCCGCACCTCCTCGACCGTGACGCCGGGGTGGACGCTGAGCAGGCGCACGGTGTCGTCCGGTCCGCCCAGGTCGAAGACGCCGAGGTTGGTGACGATCCGGTGGATGTCGTTGTACTTCGACGCGCCCGGCCCGGCCTCCTTGGCGCGCTTCGGGCCGACGCCGGAGACGATGTCGACCTGCTCGACGAAGACCCGCGGGCTGTGCTTGGGCACCCAGTACGACGTGCGGTTGTTGACCGTGTTGCCCGGTGCGCCGCGCGAGCCCAGGAGCTGGCGCTTCGGGCGGGCGAAGTCGCCGATCGCGGAGATGTTCTGGTTGCCGTGCCGGTCGACCTGGGTGGCGCCCATCATCACATGGCGCTTGCCGTAGGCGACCACGTCGAAGACGCGGCGGAACGGGATCCAGCCCTCCACGACATCGGCCTTGGAGAAGAGCGGCGGCGCGCCGGCGAGGTAGAGCGACTCGCCGTCGGAGATGACCAGGTCGGGGTTGGCGGTCAGCTTGGCCAGTCGCACGCCCAGCATCGGCAGCAGACCCATCGGGCTGGCGAAGATCTCGCCGTCCTCGGCGAAGGCGTCGGCGATCGCCGCGGCGCAGACCTCGGCGCGGGTGGCGGTCTGGTTCTCGTCGGTCACTTGCTCTCCTCCCGCTCGCGCGCGAACTCGGCGACGGCAGCCTGGTAGGCCGCCTCGTCACCGCTCAGGAAGCGCTCCTCGAACGCCGCCCAGGCGGCGTCGTCGCCGCCGGCCGCGGTGGCGTAGGCCCGCTGGAATGCCTCGTCGCGCTCGTAGTCGGGCGTGCACGTGGTGAAGTGCGCGCCGCGAGGGGTCTCGACCACGCCGGCGACCATCATCCGGCTGATCAGCAGTCGCTGCACCGGAGCGTCCGCGCTGAGGCCCGCCGTGTCGACGATCTGCTCGCAGGACACGTACGCCGTGTCGGCGGCCTGCACGAAGAGGTCGTCGAAGTAGGGGTCCGGGCCGAGATAGACGGCGTTGCCATGCACGTCGGCGCGGTTCAGGTGCACCAGGGCGACAT
>CAZTHV010000067.1:8482-11068 GCA_964613165.1 uncultured Marmoricola sp. | reverse complement strand
GCGCCATCGAGCTTCAGGGCCGGGACGGCGGTGAGCTCCTCGTAGTCACCGTTCTCGTCGGCGTACGGGCTGGTCACGGTCGTGATCGCCGGGTTGTTCACCAGGACGTCCGACCCGAGGCCGCTGCGCATCGGCAGGAAGGGCAGCCGCTGCGCGGCGGCGTACAGGCCGGTCTGGAACATGCCCTCGTCGATCTCGACGATCTCGGGGATCGTGCCCTCCTGGCGGGCCCTCTGGAAGTTCGGCTCCAGGGGGACCGAGTCGAGGGAGACGAAGGCATAGACCAGCCTGCGGATCTTGCCCGCACGGGCGAGGAGCCCGACGTCGGCTCCGCCCCAGCTGACGACGGTCAGGTCCTTGAGGCCGGACCGGCGGATCGCCCGGACCAGGGCCATCGGCTTGCGTCGCGGTCCCCAGCCGCCGATCCCGATCGTCATGCCGTCCTGGAGCCGGTCGACGACCTGGTCGATGGTCATCTGCTTGTCACGGGGCTTCTTCACGTGCTCTTCCCTGCCTTGTCGGTGCCTGTGCTCTGCCCACTTTTCGCCGTCCCGGCGAAGGTGTCACGGAGCTCGTCGGAGACGCCGGCGAGGTTGAGCTCGAAGGTGAAGCCCTGCTCGAACCGGTAGCTCTTGTTCACGTCGATCGGGTCGATGCCGTTGAGGGCCTCCTTGGCGGCGCGGATGACCCGGGTGTCCTTGTCGGCGATGTCGGCGGCCAGCCGCAGCGCGGCCTCGTCGAGCTGCTCGCGGGGGACCACCTCGTAGACCGACCCGTGCTGCACCAGGTCGGCGGCCTCGATCGTCCGCGCGGTGAAGTAGAGGGTGCGCATCAGGTGCTGGGGGACCAGCCGGGCCATATGGGTGGCCGCGCCGAGAGCGCCCTGCTTGACCTCGGGCACGCCGAAGTAGGCGTCGTCGCTGGCCACGACGATGTCGCAGTTGCCGACCAGCCCGACGCCGCCGCCGACACAGAAGCCGTTGACCGCGGCGATCACCGGCACCGCGCACTCGTAGACGGCCTTGAACGCCGCGAAGCAGCCTCGGTTGGCGCCGATGAGGGCGTCGAAGCCGGTGGTGCGCTGCATCTCCTTGATGTCCACGCCGGCGTTGAAGCCCTTGCCCTCGGCGCGCAGGATCACCACCTTGGTGTCCGGGTCGCGGCCGGCCTCGTCCATCGCGGCCGCGATGTCGAACCAGCCCTGCACGGGCAGGGCGTTGACCGGGGGATGGGACATCGTCACGACGCGGATGCCGTCCTCGCGCAGCTCACTGGTGACTGCCATGGCGTCCTTTCGGGCTGGGGCCTGAATTGCTGGGGTCTGAACCCATGCGGTGGCACGTGAATCTGCCGCGTGAAGCATGACCAAGCAAGTGCTTGGTAGGGTAGCACCCATGAGTCTCTCCCTGAACCTGACCGGCCGGGTGGTGCTGGTCACCGGCGGATCGCGCGGCATCGGCCGCGGCATCACCGAGACGTTCCTCGCCGCCGGTGCCCGGGTGGTCACCTGCGCCCGCTCGGAGGCCGAGCCGCCGCCGGGTGCCCGGCACGCCGTATGCGATGTCCGGGAGCCGGAGTCGGTGGCCGGCTTGATCGACGGCATCGTGGGCACCGAGGGCCGGCTCGATGTGGTGGTCAACAACGCCGGCGGCACGCCGTACGCACTCGCGGCCGACGCCTCGCCGCGCTTCCACGACAAGATCCTCGATCTCAACCTCCACTCCCTGCTGCTGGTCTCCCAGCTCGCCAACGCCGTCATGCAGCAGCAGGACGACGGGGGAGCGATCGTCAACATCTCCTCGATCAGCGCCTCGCGGCCCTCGCCCGGCACCGCGGCGTACGGCGCCGCCAAGGCCGGCGTGGACTCGCTGACCCGCAGCCTGGCGATGGAGTGGGCCCCGAGGGTCCGGGTCAACTCCATCGACGTCGGCCTCTGCCGCACCGAGCACACCGAGGACCACTACGGCGGCGCCGAGCGGGTGGCCGCGATCGAGCGGACCATCCCGCTGGGCCGGATGGCGCAGCCGGTGGAGGTCGGCCGCGTGGCGGCGTTCCTGGCCAGCGATCTGGCCTCCTATGTCAGCGGGGCCACGGTCGCCTGCCACGGCGGCGGCGAGCCCCCGATCTTCTTGTCTATCCAGTAGAGCCTGTCCGTCCAGTGACCACACCCGAGGAGCCCCAGTGAGCCGTCTGCTTGAAGGCCGCGTCGCCATCGTCACCGGAGCGGGCCGCGGCATCGGCCGCGCGCACGCCCTCGAGCTGGCCCGGCAGGGCGCCACGGTGGTGGTCAACGACTACGGCGTCTCGTTGGCCGGGGAGCGGATCGGGGAGGAAGCGTCCTCGCCCGCAGATCAGGTGGTCGCCGAGATCGTCGGCCTGGGCGGCACGGCGGTCGCCAACGGCGCCGACGTCGCCGACTTCGGGCAGGCCGAGGCGATGGTGCGCCAGGCCGTCGACACCTTCGGCGGCCTGGACATCCTGGTCAACAACGCCGGATTCGTCCGCGACCGGATGCTGGTCAACACCGCCGAGGAGGAGTGGGACGCCGTCATCCGGGTGCACCTCAAGGGTCACTTCGCACCGCTG
>CAZTHV010000067.1:4361-8472 GCA_964613165.1 uncultured Marmoricola sp. | reverse complement strand
ACGCCGGAGCGTACTGGCGCGCGGAGTCCAAGGAGGGCCGTCAGCGCGATGCCCGGGTGATCAACACCTCCTCCGGGGCCGGCCTGCAGGGCTCGATCGGCCAGACGACGTACTCTGCGGCCAAGGCCGGCATCGCCGCGATGACGCTGGTCGCCGCCGCCGAGATGGGCCGCTACGGCGTCACCGTGAACGCCATCGCCCCGGTCGCCAAGACCCGGATGACGGAGGGCGCCTTCGACACCTCCCAGATGGCGCTGCCCGAGGACAACTCGCCGATCGTCGCCTGGCTCGCCTCCGTCGGGGCCGGGAGCGTCACCGGCCGGGTGATCGAGATCGACGGCGGCCGGATCTGCCTGGAGCAGGGGTGGACGCACGGTCCTGCCCGCGACCTCGGCCGGCGCTGGGAGGCGGCCGAGGTCGGACCCGCCCTCCGCGAGCTCATCGCCCAGGGGGTCTCTCCCGAGCCGGTGTACGGGTCCTAGTACCGCTCGATGATGGTGCCGGACGCCTGCGCGCCTCCGGCGCACATGGAGACCAGCGCGGTGGTGGCGTCGCGGCGCTCCAGCTCGTGGAGCGCGGTGGTGAGCAGGCGGGTGCCGGTGGAGCCGACCGGATGACCCAGGGCGATGGCGCCGCCGTTGACGTTGATCTTGTCCTCGGGGACGCCGTGCACCTTGGCCCAGGACATCACCACGCCGGCGAAGGCCTCGTTGACCTCGCAGACATCGATGTCGGCGATGCTCATGCCGCTGTCGGCGAGCAGCCTCTCGGTCGCCTGGACCGGCCCGTCGAGGTGGTAGTACGGGTCCGCACCGACCAGGCAGGAGGCGACGATCCGGGCGCGCGGCTCCAGCCCGAGCGAGGACGCCAGGTCGGAGTCCATCAGCAGCAGGGCGGAGGCGCCGTCGGAGATCTGCGAGGAGTTGCCGGCGGTGTGGACGCCGCCCTCGAGCACCGGCCTGAGTCCGGCCAGCGCGTCCAGGGAGGTGTCCCGGATGCCCTGGTCGGCGTCGACGGTCCGGGCCTCGCCGGTGGGGTTGCCGTCGGCGTCCAGGATCGGCGCCTCGACGGCGAAGATCTCCCGGGTGAAGCGGCCCTCGGCCTGCGCGGCGGCGGCCTTCTGCTGTGACCAGAGCCCGAAGGCGTCCACGTCGGTCCGGCCGAAGCCGCGGTGGGCGACGATCCGGTCGGCACCCTCGAACTGGTTGGGCAGGTCGATGCTCCAGTCGTCGGGCCGCGGGTCGCCGAGGCCCTTCGGCACGTTGCCGCCCAGCGGGATGCGCGACATCGACTCGATGCCGCAGGCGACGCCGGCCCTGATGGCGCCGGCGGCGATCATCGCGTTGATCAGGTGCGTGGACTGCTGGGCCGAGGAGCACTGCGCGTCGATGACCGTCGAGGCGGTGTGGTTCGGCAGCCCCGCGTGCATCCAGGCACGGCGGACCATGTTGTTGGACTGCTCGCCGGCCTGGGTGACGCAGCCGCCGATGACCTGGTCGATCAGGCCGGCGTCGATGCCCGAGCGCTTGATCACCTCGATCTGAGCGGCCCCGAGCAGGACGGCGGGATGAACGCCGGCCAGGGCGCCCCCGCGCTTCCCGATCGGCGTACGGACGGCCTCGACGACGACCGGCTGGCCCATGGTTCCCTCCTGATGCCGGCCGAGCCGGCGACACGCGATGAACTAGAACGTGTTCCAGTCTATACCTCATGAGGCGGGCTGGACATCCCGGCGAAAGTCGCCCGGGGACTTGGAAACCTACCGAGAGTATGTAAGCATCCTCACTAGAACGTGTTCCATCGTCATGGAGGACCCAGGTGACCACTGCACCCGTTTCACCAGCGCTGCCGGTCGGCTTCGACCCGACCGACCCGGATCTCGTCCAGAGCTCCGTCCCGCTGCAGGAGTTCCTCGAGCTGCGCAAGACGGCGCCGGTGTGGTGGGTCGAGCAGGCTCCCGAGGCCCGTGCCGGCTTCAACGACACCGGCTTCTGGGCGATCAGCCGCCACGAGGACATCTGTGCGGTGTCCAAGAACAGCAAGGACTTCTCCGCCAACGCCAACGGCGTCATCATCCGGTTCGGCCCGGACATGACCCGTGAGCAGGTCGAGCTGCAGAACGTCATGCTGGTCAACCAGGACGCCCCGATCCACACCGCCAAGCGGCAGATCATCAGCCGGGGCTTCACGCCGCGCGCGATCGGCGCGCTGCGCGAGGTGCTCACCAGGCGCGCGGAGCGGATCGTGGACGCCGCGCTGGAGCAGGGCGCGGGCGACTTCGTGGAGAACGTCGCCGCCGAGCTGCCGCTCCAGGCGATCGCCGAGCTGCTCGGCGTGCCGCAGGAGGACCGGCGCAAGCTCTTCGACTGGTCCAACCAGATGCTCGCCTACGACGACCCCGAGTACGGAGCCGATCCGGAGGCCGCCGCGGCGGAGATCCTCACCTACGCCATGACGCTGGCAGAGGACCGCAAGGCCAATCCGCAGGACGACATCATCACCAAGCTGATCACCGCCGACGTCGAGGGTGAGAAGCTCAACGAGGACGAGTTCGGCTTCTTCGTGATCCTGCTGGCCGTGGCCGGCAACGAGACGACCCGGAACGCCGTCACCCACGGCATGCAGGCCTTCTTCGACAACCCCGAGCAGTGGGAGATCTGGAAGAGGGACCGGCCGAGCACCATGGTCGACGAGGTGGTCCGGTGGGCCACGCCGGTGATCGTGTTCCAGCGCACCGCGCTGCGCGACATCGAGATCGGCGGCCAGCTGGTCAAGGCGGGCGACCGCGTCGGCATGTTCTACGCCAGCGGCAACCACGACACCGCGGTGTTCGAGAGTCCCGGCCAGTTCGACATCCTGCGCGACCCCAACCCGCAGCTGGGCTTCGGGGCGCACGGCGCCCACTACTGCATCGGCGCGAACCTGGCTCGTCTGGAGATCGAGATCATGTTCAACGCCATCGCCGACCGGATGCCCGGCATCCGTCCGACCGGCGAGCCGCGCCGGCTGCGCCACTCCTGGATCAACGGCATCAAGGAGCTGCCGGTCAGCTTCGTCGGCTGAGAGCTCGCCCTAGAGCGAATCAGGATCGACCCGGGTGCCGACCACGCGGCGGACCTCGTCGATGGCGTCCCAGTCGTTGCCGTGCATGCCGGCGACGACCAGGTCGCCGCGCAGCCACCACGCCCGGAAGACGCGGCCGGGAACGTCGCCGGTCACCACGACCCGGTCGTAGCCGTCCGGGCCCGGATGGCCGACGTACTCCATGCCGAAGTCGTACTGGTCGGTGAAGAAGTACGGCAGCGCCGTGTGCGCGGTGTCCTCGCCGGTCAGGTTGGCCGCGACCACCGTGGCGTGCTGGATCGCGGTGTCCCAGTGCTCCACGCGCAACGGGAAGCCGAGGGTGGGATGGTCGGCGCGGGCGACGTCCCCGATCGCCCAGACGTGCTCGGCCGAGGTGCGCAGCCGGTCGTCGGTGCGGATGCCGTCGTCTACGGCGATCCCGGCGGCCTCGGCGAGCTCGGTCGCGGGGGAGACGCCGACGCCGACGACGAGCACGTCCGCGGTGACGGTCTCGCCGCCGCTGAGGTCGACCAGTGTGGTGCCGTCCTGCACGCGGATCGAGGTCACCTGGACGCCGGTGCGCAGGTCCACGCCGTGCTCGCGGTGCAGGTCGGCGAAGATCCCGGCCACCTCCGAGCCGAGCACGCGCAGCAACGGCAGATCGGCGGCCTCCAGGACGGTGACCGAGGCGCCGTGCTCCCGTGCCGCGGCGGCCACCTCGAGGCCGATCCAGCCGCCGCCGATGACGACCACGCGGGTGCCGGAGGTGAGGGTGCCGCGCAGCCGCACCGCGTCGTCCCAGGTCCGCAGATAGAGCACCTCGGCGCCGCTGTCGTCGGCGAGTCCGAGGTGACGCGGTCGGGCGCCGGTGGCGATCACCAGCTCGTCGTACGCCACGCTCCCACCCTCGGCGACCACTCGCCGGGCCGCGGGGTCCACCGCCTCGACGAGGACGCCGGTGCGCAGGTCCACGTCGTGCTCGGCGTACCAGCCGGGGTCGTTGACCAGCGCCTTCTCGATCGGGTCCTGGCCCAGCAGGTAGCCCTTG
>CAZTHV010000067.1:1867-4351 GCA_964613165.1 uncultured Marmoricola sp. | reverse complement strand
GGACAGCGGTGGCCGCTCGTACGGCGGGTGCGGCTCGCCGGCCAGCACGGTCACCGCTCCGGTGTGGCCGCGTTCGCGCAGTCCGGAGACCAGGCGACCCGCCGCGAGTCCGCCGCCGACAATGACCACTCCTGCGTCGCCCATGCTTCGAGAGTACGCCGCAGGCGGCGCTCAGCCGCGAGCGGTCAGCACGACGGGTCCGTCGTCGGTGATCGCGATCGTGTGCTCGCTGTGCGCACCGCGGGAGCCGTCCGCGCTGCGCAGCGTCCAGCCGTCCGGGTCCATCACGATCTCATCGGTCGTCCGCAGGAACCACGGCTCGATGGCGATCACCAGGCCCGGCTGGAGGCGGAGGCCGCGACCCGGCCGGCCGTCGTTGGCGACGTGCGGGTCACCGTGCATCGTGCGGCCCACGCCGTGGCCGCCGAACTGCAGGTTGACGCCGAGGCCGGCCCCGCGGGCGACCGAGCCGATCGCGTGACCGATGTCGCCGAGCCGGTTGCCCACGACCGCGACGTCGATGGCCGCGGCCAGCGCGCGCTCCGTGGTGGCGATCAGCTCCAGGTCTTCGGGGTCAGGAGTGCCGACGACCAGGCTGATCGCCGAGTCGGCGACCCAGCCGTCGACCGACGCGGCGAAGTCCAGGCTGAGCAGGTCGCCGTCGCGCAGCACGTAGTCGTGCGGCAGCCCGTGCAGCACTGCGTCGTTGACCGAGGTGCACAGCACCTTGCCGAACGGCATCGCGCCGAAGGACGGGTGGTAGTCGATGTAGCAGGACTCCGCGCCCCGCTCGCGGATCATCCGGTGCGCGAGCGCGTCGAGCTCCAGCAGGTTCACCCCGACGCCGGCCGCTTCGCGCAGCGCGTCGAGCACGCTCGCGACGAACCGGCCGGCGGGGAGCATCTGCTCGATCTCGGCAGGGCTGCGCAGCTCGATCATGGCGTGAGCGTACGGCGTGCGCCCGCGGTCGCTCAGCCGGGGCCCGTGGCCTGCTCAGGCGGGCTTCTCCGAGGCGACGAGCCACATCGCGAAGAACTGGGAGCCACCGCCGTACGCGTGCCCGAGCGCCTTGCGGGCGCCGTCGACCTGGTGCTCGCCGGCCTCGCCCATGACCTGCAGCGAGGCCTCGGCGAAGCGGATCATGCCGCTGGCCCCGATCGGGTTGGAGGAGAGCACGCCGCCGCTCATGTTGACCGGCAGCGCGCCGCCGAGCGCGGTGACGCCCTGCTCGGTGAGCTTCCAGCCCTCGCCCTCGGCGGCGAAGCCGAGGTTCTCCAGCCACATCGGCTCGAACCAGGAGAACGGCACGTAGATCTCGGCGCAGTCGATCTCGGTGAACGGGTCACTGATGCCGGCCTGCTTCCACAGCGCCGCGGCCGCCTCGCGGCCTGCGTGCGGGTTCACCTGGTCGCGCTCGGCCGCCGTGGTGGGCTCCGAGCGCATCTGGGTGCCGTGGATCCAGGCCGGGTTGCCGATGTCGGACGCGCTCACGGCGTCGTGAGAGGCGATCACCAGCGCGCAGGCGCCGTCGGAGGAGGGACAGGTCTCGTCGTAGCGGATCGGGTCCCACAGCATCTGCGAGGCGAGCACGGACTCGACCGTGGTGTTCTCGTTCTGGAGGTGGGCATAGGGGTTCCGGCATGCGTTCTGCCGGTCCTTGGCGGCCACGATCGCGCCGATGTGGTTCGGCGCTCCGGCGCGGCGGATGTAGGAGCGGACGTGCGGGGCGAAGTAGCCGCCCGCGCCGGCGTGCACCGGCATGATGAACGGCACCGGCACCGAGAGCGCCCACATCGCGTTGGACTCCGACTGCTTCTCGAAGGCGACGGTGAGGACCCGCCGGTGGATGCCGGACTGCACCAGCGACGTGGCCACGATCGCCGTCGAGCCGCCGACCGAGCCGGCGGTGTGGACCCGCAACAGCGGCTTGCCGGAGGCGCCCAGCGCGTCGGCGAGGTAGAGCTCGGGCATCATCACGCCTTCGAAGAGGTCCGGCGCCTTGCCGACCACGACCGCGTCGATGTCGGCGAAGGTCAGCTGGGCGTCGGCGAGGGCGCGGTCGACGGCCTCGCGCAGCAGCCCCGCGATGGAGACGTCCTTGCGGGCCGACCGGTACTTGGTCTGGCCGACGCCGATGACGGCTGCTGGCACCTTGGCCATCTCAGTTGCTCCTCTGCGTCTCGGACCGTGCGGCGGCGAGCGTGGTCACCAGGTTCTGCTGCAGCACCGGCCCGGCGGTCGCATGGGCGAGGGCCTTGCCGGACTCCCCGGCCCAGATCCGTCTGGACGCCTCGCCGATCCGGTTCAGTCCGGCGGTGAACATGGGGTTGGCGGTCAGCGCGCCGCCGGACGGGTTGACCCGGACGTCCTCGTCGAGGCCGAGCGCCTCGCGCAGGACCAGCTCCTGGTGGCTGAACGGCGCGTGCAGCTCGGCGAGATCGACGCCGTCGACAACGGCGGCAGCGCCGGCGGCGGCGGTGCTGG
>CAZTHV010000067.1:0-1857 GCA_964613165.1 uncultured Marmoricola sp. | reverse complement strand
CGTGCAGCTCGGCGGTGTCCACACCGCCGACGCCGGCCTTGCCGAGAGCGGCGGCGCCGGCCGCCGCGGTGCTCGTCGAGACCGTCAGATCCCTGATGTTGAGGGCGATCGGCTCGATGCGGTGCTCGAAGCCGGTGATCCACGCCGGCGTCTCGCGGGCGTCGAGCGCCCGGTCGCCAGCCGCGATCACGATGGCGGCCGCGCCGTCGGAGACCGGCGCGCAGTCCCAGCGCCGCAGCGGGTCGGCGTACATCGGCTGGCCAAGCACGTCGGCGGCCGTGGTCTCGCCCTTGCGGATCGCCCACTCGTTGCCGGCCGCGTCGCTCATCGAGCGGGCCACGACCCCGGCCATGGCGACCTCGTCCCACAGGCCGTTCTCGAGGCCCTCGCGAGCCTGCAGGCCTGCCAGGGAGACCGTGTCGGGCCACAGCGGGGTGACGGTGTAGGGGTCGAGCTGGAGGGAGAGGGTCCGGCGCAGGGTGCTCGCGCTGGCCTTGCCGAATCCGTAGACCAGGGCGGTGTCGACCTCGCCGGTCTGGATCTTCACCCAGGCCTCGTAGAGCGCCCAGGCGGCGTCCATCTCGACGTGCGACTCCATCACCGGCGGCAGCGCCCCGATGGCGTCGACCGCGGAGACGAACGAGAACGAGCGGCCGGCGAGGTAGTCGCTGGAGCCCGAGCACCAGAAGTCGATGTCGTCCTTGGTCCACCCGGTCTGCTCGAACAGCTCGGCGAACACCGGCACCAGCAGCTCCACGCACGTGGGAGAGCCGTCGAACTCCTTCATCTGGCGCTGGCTGAAGCCCACGACCGCGACGTCACGCATGTCCCGCCCCTCTCTACAGGTGCTGCTTGTAGGTCTCGTAGTCCGCGTCCGGCTCACCGGTGGGGCGGAGGTACTTGATGTTGTTCAGGTCCGTGGTCCACTCCTCGCGCGGCCTCCAGACCGCCTCGACCCGCATGCCCATCCGCACGTCGGCGGCGTCGCACTCGAGGATCAGGTGCAGGAAGGCGATGTCCGCGCCGTCGAGCAGGACGTACGCCGAGACGTAGGGCGGCTCGATCCTCTGGCCCAGGAACGGCACGTTGACGATGCAGAAGGTGGCGACCGTGCCCTTGTCCGGCAGCTCGACCTCGTCGGTGGTGGGCACACCGTCGACCGGGCAGGCGCCCCTCGGCGGCACGTAGACCTTGTGGCACGTCGGGCAGCGCTGCCCGAGGATCCGGCCCTCGGCCAGACCGCGGAAGAACCTGGACTCCTCCGGCGAGGCCGCGTAGTCGTAGTCGAGGTGGATGGGGGAGACGATCCCGGTGACGGGCCTCGCCCGCTCCGGCGCGGCCGAGTCGACGAGCTCACTCGCCTCGACCTGCTCGAACCAGGCGATGTCGCGGATGGTCCCGGTCGGCTCGTCGGCCCAGTGTGCCTGCACCAGCATGCCGGTGGTGATGTCGCCGGGGGAGGCTGCCTTGACCGCGTGCAGGATCGGGGCGTCGGTGCCGTCGAGGAGCACGTGCGCGAAGGCGAACGGCTCGTCGAGCGGCTGGCCGTCGACCGGCTCGGGGACCCAGGTCCAGGTCCGCACGATGCCGAAGTCGCTCACCGGCACCAGGTCCGTCACCGGGGCATGCGTGACCGGGTCGTACTCCGGCGGTGGCACCACGACGCGTCCATCGTCCAGTCGGCCGCCGAGCACCTGGCGCTGGGTCAGGGCCGACATGAACAGGGAGAGCACCGGGCCGAGCGAGCGGGTGTAGTCGAACTCGACCCGCATGGGCGCGTGGAGGGTGCCCAATGATGCGCTCGGCGATCCGCTCGGCGATCCGCTCTGCCGTGCGTCAGACTGGGTGGTGGTCATG
>CAZTHV010000066.1:10661-12556 GCA_964613165.1 uncultured Marmoricola sp. | reverse complement strand
CCGCCACGTGCCGTCGTCGAGTCCCTGCCTGATGGTGGTGCCGGTCACCGTGTAGCCGCCGTTGACCCCGGTCGTGGCGGTGAACGGATCGGTCGCCGAGGGACCCTGACGCGTGGCGGCGACACTCGCCCCGGCCAGCGGCCTGGTCCAATCCTGGGTCAGCCGGGCCGACACCGTGCCGGTGAACGAGTTGAGCTTGACCAGCTGGACAGGCTGCGGCTGGGTGACGGTCTGCCCAGAGTCGACCTGGACCGAGGAGGTCTGGAACCGATAGCCCTTGGCCCGGACCTCCAGCGGATAGGTGCCCTTGGGGAGCAGGCCGAAGTCGACGTAGGTGCTCCCCGGCTCGGCCTCCACGCGCCGGGAGGTGCCGTCCTTGAGGGTCAGGATCTGGACCGTGTCCGCGATCGGCACCGAGCCGTCCAGCGGAGTGACCCGCAGCGCGCCGAACTTCGACAGCGTGATGCTCAGGTTCGGGACCGCGCCCTCACCCAGTACGGGCACGGTCAGGGTCTGCGGGGTGGAGTCGAAGCCTGGGAGCGTCGCGGTGATCCGATAGGTTCCGGGCCTGATCTTCCGCGCGCCCGTCGTACCACCGTCGGCAGGCTGCGCGGAATCGGACCACACCAGCGCACGCTGGCCGCCGGTGCCCGGCGCCACCCCGAGCGAGACCGCACCCACACCGGGTGGCGCGACCGTGATGTTGAGCTCGACACTGTCGAACAGGGCGTCCAGGTCGCTGGAATCGGCACCGCTGATGGTCAGGCTCCCGCCGAACGTCCGACCCGACGGCTGCAGGACGATCGTCCCCAGATCGGCCACCGCCACCCCGGTCGCCTGGTACGTCTCGTACCCGTCGAGGGTCACCTTGACGTCGACTCTCGACTCACGCAGCGGGATCGCGATCTGATGGGCCACCGGTGCGCAGGAGGCGGTCGTGCACACGGTCACCATGCCGCCGTCGCTCGTCGACGCCGACACGGTGGCTCGATCGGCCACCATCCCGCTGTATCCGGTCACTCCCGTGATCTCGACCTCTGCGTTCTCCACCGATGTGTCGGCGGCGGCCGACAGCTGGGTGACGACGTGGATCGCGAAGGCCTCGACGCCGCCGGTGGCCACCACCGGTACCGCGATCTCCTGGTTGAGCCCGACCTCGACGCCGGTCAGCCTTCCTTCCCGAGCGCCGTCCGAGGTGGTGATCTCGACCGTGTAGCGGCCGGCCGGCAGCCTTCGCAGCTCCGCGTAGCCGTTGGCGCCGGCCGGCTCGCTCGCTGTCGGATGCTGCGGGTCACCGCCGTCCGGGTAGGCGATCACGGTGGCGAAGCCGGCGGTCTGCATGCTGCCGCCGGAGGAGACCAGGGCGGTCACGTTGAGCCGACCCAGCCGATCGATGGCCGGGTCGTAGCGCCGTACGTCGCCGGGGCCCACGGTGATCAGCGCGTCGCTGAGATTGGACAGGTACTCGCTGTCGTCCGGGGTGAGGACGCCCATCCGGTAGCTGCCCGCGGGCAGCCGCAGCAGCTCGTAGAAGCCTCCTCCTCCGCTCCCGG
Source organism: uncultured Marmoricola sp. (assembly GCA_964613165.1). GTDB lineage: Bacteria > Actinomycetota > Actinomycetes > Propionibacteriales > Nocardioidaceae > Marmoricola. The sequence goes on along the minus strand of CAZTHV010000066.1, from coordinate 11,003 downwards.
CGACGGCGCAGTACACATCGGCCACGACCGGGCCGGAGGCACCGTCCGTCACGTGGCATGGCGGCGTGGTGTCGACGCAGCGGGCCGACGCCGGAACGCTGACGCCATCCCCGCGCGCGATCACACAGGTGCCGTCCGGGACGCTGCCGATCCGGGTCTGGATGCTGCCGGTGATGGACGGCGACGGCTGCAACGCCGCGGTCGCCGCCTCGACGACCGAGTTCATCGCCACCTGGACCTCGACCGACGCCGGCTCGTAGCCCGGCGCGGTGAAGGTCAGCTTGTAGCGACCCGGATACAGCCCCGTGGACGCGGCCGGATCGGGGAAGACGTACGGATCAT
>CAZTHV010000066.1:0-10651 GCA_964613165.1 uncultured Marmoricola sp. | reverse complement strand
TCATCCGGCTGCTGGAAGGCGGTCAGCGTGTCGCTGCTGCCGTCGAGCCGGGTCACCTGGGCGGACACGGTGGCGCGGCACTTCTCGTCACCCCACAGCACCGGGCAGCTGATCGAGGCACCGGTCGTCGCATCGACCGCCCGGCCCCGGATGAACGACGTCGCGGTCAAGCCGTCACCCTCGATCGAGGTCAGCGTCAGGTCGGAGGTGGTGGTACGGCCGTCGGTGACCTCCACCTCGGCGAAGGCCGTCTGGTGCCCGAAGGTCTGGGCGGAGAGAACGTAGGTCCCTGCCTGGACGCCCGTGAAACGGTAGGTGCCCTGGCCATCGGAGGCACTCATCGTCTTGTAGGTCTGGTCCTCGTTGCTGAGGGTGAGTCCGGCGCCGGCGAGTCCCTGGCCGTCCTCGTCGGTCACCGAGCCGGTCACCTGACCCCCGTCGAGGTTTGCCTGGAAGCTGAGCTGACGCGCGGCGACGGCGGCCGTCAGCGTGACGGTGCGGACCTGGGTCACGTAGCCCTCGCCCTCGATCGTGACCGTGTAGGTGGCCGGCACCGGGAGGCCGGGCAGCACGAAGCTCCCGGCGTCCTCGCCGGTGGTCGTGGTCGCCGTCCGGGTGACGGCACCCGCGGACGCGGTGACGGTCAGCGCGCCGAGGCCGCCGGACGTGCCGTTGCGCAAGGTGCCGGTGACGCGGCCGGCGAGCGTCGCCATCCCACGCTTGAGAGTGAGGTCGACGGTCTTGGCGCCCGCCGCGTCGAGGACGACCTGCCGTGACGTCGTGCCCAGGTCGGGCGCCGACGCGGTGACGAGATAGGTGCCGGGCGTGGACAGGCCGTCCACCGACCAGCGGCCAACATCCCCCGAGGTGGCCGTGCGCGTGGTCACCTGATGAGTGCCGTCGGAGACCGTCAGCGTGACGCCACCGGCCTTGCCGTCCGGGCCACGCACCAGCCCGCCCAGGGTGCCGCGGCCAGGAGCGAGCTCGGTCTCCAGGGGCTTCTCGGCCAATTGGCTCCCGGTCATGATGAAGCGCTGGGTCTGGTAGCCGCGCTTGGACAGCACGACCAGGTACCGGGTCTGCGACGGCATCTGCCCGAACGACCAGGTGCCGTCCTTGGCCGTGCGGGTGGTGCGCGAGGTCGGTGTCGATCGTCCGGGCTGCAGCGGCACGTTGCGCGCCATCGTCTTGAAGGCCACCGGCCGGACGGACGACCCGAGCCTCAGGGCGCTCCCCAGCGACGACAGACCCGTCCTCTCCCCCTGCTCGGCCCCCTGCTCGGGCTCCGCGGAATCGGGCGAGTCGAGCGCCTGTCCCGCGACCGGACTCACCTGGATCGTCACACCACCGGCTGCCGGGCCGCTGATGCTGCCCGACAGCCGAACCAGCGGGCCGCCCGCGTCCGTCGACGAGCCGCCGTCTCCTGGCTGCCCGGCCGAGCCGCCGCCACCGTCCGAGGCCCCGCCCTCGCCCGAGGAGCCACCCTCCTCGCCAGCGGCACCCTCGCCCTGACCCGCGTCCGGCCCCTCGGCCACGGTCTGAGTGGTGGTGTCGTCCCTGGTCAGCCGGTCGGACAGCCAGGGAAGCCCGACGACCGCCACCCCGACCCAGAGGCAGAGCACGGTCACCATCGCCATCGCCCGCAGCAACCCGGCACCGAACAGCGGGCGCTGGTAGACCGAGCCGCGCACCGTCGCCGGCGCCTGGCTGCCGGTCGCGTTCACCCGGTAGCTGTACCGGCTGCCGTGGCCGGCGAAGCGCGGCCGGCGAAGGCGCAGACGGACCGGGACCCGCACCGTCTCGTGCGGCCCGACGTCGACGCTCGTCCGGTCCAGCTGGACCGCCACGCCCCGTTCACCATGGGCATGCAGGTCCACCCGGGTGCGCGCCGCCGCCGAGCTGGCGATGACCACCTGAGCCCGGCTCCGGAAGGCCGCCCGGGACTCGGCCGGCTCCAGGCTCATCACCAGCTCGGTACGGCGGTCCACCCGCCAGGTCACCTGCGTCACCGCTCGAGACGGCGGGACATCCGGCTCGGCCGGCGTCGTCGCCTCGACGGCCACCACGAAGGGGTAGTCGCCGGGAGCGGCACCGGCGACGGGGCAGACCGGGACGTCGAAGGTCACCGTGACGCCAGGAGCCACCGCCTCGATCGTGGCCGGCGGCGGAGTCCACGCCGGCTCGAGTCCGAGCAGCACCACGCTGAGCCGTTGCGGCTCGTCGGTGACGTTGCGCGCGTGCACCCGCAGCATGCCTTGCTCGCCCGCGGCGCTGTGGCCACCGGGCTCGACCAACACACTCGGCGCCCGTGGCCCGGTCCGCTGCACGTCACTCATCGCCGCCTCATCCCACACTGATGTCCTTGACGACCACTTCGCTGGCCGCGACCTTGAACGGCGCCGTAGTGGCCAACACTGTCCCACCGGGAGTGGTGCGGACCTCGATGATGTAGTGCTCCGGGGCCGACACCTGAGTGAACGAATACACCCCGCCCGTGTCGGTGGTGGTGCTGGCGGCGGGCGCCGCGGCGGTGCCGTAGTCGGACGCGCGATACAGGTTGACGGTCAGGCCCGACAGGGACGAGCTCCCGGTCACCTGGCCGCTGATGCTCGCCGGGGCGATCAGCACCGGACTGAGGGTTCGAGACTCGCCGGCGTCGAGGGTGACGATCGTCGAGCTCGCGCTGGTCCCCGGCCGGGTGAACGTGACGGTGTAGGTGCCCGGTGGGAGGCCGTCGACCACGTAGTAGCCGACCTCACCGGCCGGCGTCGACTGGGTGGTGACGACGCGCTGCACCGAACCGGAGCTGACCGTCACGGTGACGTTGCCCACCCGGGTCGTGGTCGAGCCACCGGCCGCCTGGCGTACCACCCCCGAGAGCGAGGCGGTCGATGCCCGCATGGTCGTGTTGATCGAGGCCGCGTCGGGTGCGCCGGCGGTCACCTTGCCGAAGCCGTCGACCGAGACCGAGAGAACCTGGCTCTCCAGTCCGGCGCGGGAGAAGGTGACGGTGTAGGTGCTCGGCACCCGCAGCCCGCTGACCCGCCAGGCCCCCGCCGGGGAGGACTGAGTGACCGTCTTGAGCGTGAGCGATCCGTCGCTGACCGTCACGGCCACGCCCGCGGCCGATCCCCCCTTGACGCTGACTCTGCCGGAGAGAGCCGCGGTGTCGGTGCCCAGCACCAGCGACAGTCCGGTCAGGTTCTGGCCTTCGCTCAGGCTCACCGACACCGAGGCGCTCGCGTAGCCGTCCGCCGTGGCGGTCAGGGTGTAGCTGCCGGGGGTGGGCAGGTTGCGCAGCACGAACGAGCCCACGTCGTCCTGGGTGAGCGAGACGGTCTCGACCGTGGTCTGGCCGGACGTCGCGGTGATGCTGGCGCCGCCGATGCGCCCGCCCAGGCTCAAGACGGTGCCACTGACGGTGCCGTCCCCGACCTGGAGAGCGAGCTGGATGGCGTCGCGCTCCTCCCCCGCGGAGACGTCCAGCCGCTGCACCGTCGTGGCGTACCCGCTCTTGGTGACGACCAGGTCGTAGACCGCCGGAGAGGGAAGGCCGGTGGCCTTGAAGGAGCCATCGCTGCCGATGGGCACCGTGGCGACCACCGCCCCGGCGGGGATGCCCTGGGCCGGATCGGTCGATGGCTGGCTGTCGTCGGCGGCCGGTGCGCCGAGCCGCTGGCCGGCGTCGGTCGTCAACAAGGTGTTGTCGTCGTTCAGCGGCAGCTGCACCTGCAGCACCGCGCCGCCGACGTCGTCGCCGGTCACGGTCCCTCCCAGCGTCGCCGGGGTGCCGCCGACGACCGCGATCAGCCCGGTCGCGGCCCGGTCGTCGGTGACCTCGACCTGGGTGGCATCGCCGGCCGCCGCCGCGGCCGGGTACCAGACATCGGTGTATCCCGCGCCTTGCACCCGCAGGACGTAGCTGCCGGCGGGCAGCCCGCGCAGCGAGAACTCGCCGGTGGCGTCGGTGGCGACCGTGCTCAGCGCGGTGGTGGTGTCGTCCGCGGGGAACGCCGCGACCGACATCGCGGACACCGGCGTCCCCGAGGACAGGTCGAGCACCACGCCGCCGATCGCGCCCTTGCCGGTGGTCGCGGCCCGGTCGCGGGCCTGCGCGACCTCCAGCGCCAGGTCCCGGTCGGCCGTGGAGCGGTGGACCACCGACCCCAGGGCGGCCACGATGACCACCGCGAAGACGGTCAACGCCAGCAGCAGGCCGACCAGGCTGGAGAGCCCGCGAGTGATGACCGGTCGCTGGACGAAGACCGCCTGCGCGGGCGGAACCGGGGTGGTCATCTCCGGTTCGGTCTCGATCACCTGCACTTCGAACGGGCGCAGCCGATGGTCTCCGAACCAGCGGCGACGGCCCTTGGCGCGCACCGGCAGACTGATCGAGGCGCCCGGCTCCAGGTCCACGGCAGCCGGCACGCCGAAGAAGCTCAGTCGCGCCTCAGGGTCCACCGCCCGGATCGTGCCGCTCTGCCGGTTGTTGCCCTCGTTGGCGAGGGTGACATGGAACACCGCCGAGCGCCCTGCCGTCACCGTGACCGGCTCGATCATCGTCGAGAGTCGCGGCTGCGCTGGTACGTCGAGCACGATGTCCTCGATGGCCAGGCGACTCGCGTCGGTCAGGTCACGCACCTGCAGCACGATCCGGCGCTCACCGGACGGGGTGTCCTCCGGCAGCGTGACCTGCAACCGGATGAGGGCGGTCTGCTCGGGGAACAGGCGGGGCTCGGGGTTCTCGATGACCACCCAGGACGGATCGGCACCGAGGACCCGCAAGGAGCAGCCGACGATGACGTCGGAGGTGTTGGCCAAGGTGACCAGCACATCGGCCGGCTGACCCGGGACCGCCGCCAGCCGGCGCGGAGCGATGTCGACGTGCATGTCAGGTGCCCCCCGCGACCGGCAGGCTCTGCGTCGTCGTCCGGCCGGCCGTCACGGTCACGACCGCTGACGCCACGACCTCGTCGCCTCGGCGCACCGTCACCGTGTAGCGACCGCTCGGCAGCCCCGCGAACGTGTAGACCCCGTCACCGGCCGCGCCGCGCGCGCTCAGCGTGGAGCGGACCGCGCTGCCGTCGGTCACCTGGACCGCCATCCCGTTCGCTCCGGCTCCGGCGACCAGCACCCGCCCGGTCAGCCGGCCGCGGGCCGAGGGCATCGTCACGGTGATCGATCGTGACGGCCGGCTCTGGGTGAGGGTCACCGGCAGGCTGACCGACTGGTAGCCCTCCAGCTCGAAGGTCAGCGTGTGCTGTCCGGGTGCGGTGAGCCCGGTGAGTGTGAAGGCCCCGACCTGACCGCCGGTCAGGCTGTTGGTCGTCAGCGGCGTGCTCATCCCCTCGACGGTGACCTTGACGCCGCCGAGCTTGGCTCCGTCGTCGTCCTTGACGACGCCGGTCACGGTGCCGGCCCCGCCGGTCAACGGGACCCTGAGGTTCGCGCGGTTCTCACCCGCCTCGAGGTCGACGACGACAGTGCGAGTGGTGAAGCCCTCCTTGCTGACGGTCAGCACATACGTGCCCGGAGTCGGCAGGGAGCCCAGGGTGAAGGCTCCCACCAGGCCGGTGGTCGGCGTGCCGACCGAGACCGCCTTGCCGTCGACCGTGGTGCTGACCGTCGCGCCACCGAGTCCGACGCTGCCATCGGTGACCAGGCCCGCGACACTGCCCGTGCCGGCTCCGAGGGCGATGTCGAGGACGAAGCGGTCCTGGCCGCCGAGCACGCGCTCCCGGCTCGTCGAGGGCTGCAGCCCCGGTGCCGAGAAGGTCAGCTCATAGGTGCCCGGCGCGGGGAGGCCGGCGAAGACATAGCTGCCGTCCGAGCCTGCCTGCACGGTGCGCGTGTCACCCTGGTCGGCGCCGGGCCAGGTGGGGGCGGCCGTCACCGTCACCGGGATGCTGGTCAGGTCGCCCGGGACGGTGACCCGGCCGCTCAGCGTCGCCGGATCTCCGGTCATCACCAGGTCGATGCCGTCGCTGCTGTCCTGGGCCTGTGCCCTCACCCGATCGGCACCGCCGCGATTGGGCGACGCCGGGAACCAGACCGGGTCATATCCCTTCGCCCTGGCCCGCACGTAGTAGTCACCCGGCAGCAGGCCCGGCACCGAGTAGCCGCCGTCCGCCAGGGTGGCGGTCGAGGCCACCGGCACCAGGCCGGAACGCCCCTGTCGTAGGACATCGACCCGGATCCGGCCCAACCCCACCCCGTCCAGCTCACCGCGAACGCTGCCGGACACCGTGGCGCCCACTCCGCCCGGCACGGTCCCGCTCTTGGGCATCGCGCCCTCCGGAGCGGCGCCAGTGGCGGAACCGCTCGCGCCGGGCACGCTCTGGCCCGCGAAGAACGAGGCCGGCGCCACCTTCGTGAAGGGGTCGACCCCCAGCGCCTGCCGGATGCCGAACAGGAAGGCGAGGGCCCACAGCAACACGATGCCGAGCAGGACCAGCGCGGTGATCAGGCCCCGGCTGAAGGTGGGACGCTGACGCAGCACCAGACGCAGGGAGTCCTCCGTCCCCGACGCCTCCGCGGTGATCGTCACCTCGCGGTCCTGATCGCCGCCGACCAGATGCCGGGGTCCCTTGACCACGACCAGGCAGGTGGCCGAGCCGCCGATCGGCACGCTGAGCGTCGACGGCGCCACCTGAGTGCTCACCAGGCGATCGGCATCCTCTGCCCGCAGCGCGACGTCGACCAGGGTGTTGCCACTGTTCGCCACCGTGATGGTGTAGGTCCCGCGTCGCCTGGCACGGACGATCCGGGGCTTCACCGACAGCCGCAGGCCGGGCTGCTCCGCGACGACGAGCTCCAGGTCGTGGCGGGCCGGGGTCAGATCGGGACCGACTCCGTGGACGAAGAGCGTGACGGTGTGGACCCCCGCCGGGAAGGCGGGGGGCAGTCGCACCGTCACCGCGATGTGCCCCACCGCGTCGGGGAACAGTGCCACCGAGGCCGGCTCGCAGCTGACCAGCTCGGGATCGAGCCCGACGACTCGCACCGTCGCGGACTCGATGACGTCGGAGCCGTTGTGGAACTCCAGCGGGACGGTATGGCTGCCGCCCGCACTGAGCTCGAGGCGCTCGACGGCACTGGTGATCTTCATGACGACGTGAGCTCGGGACCCGGCAATCTGTCGAGCTGGGGCACGACCCGGTCGGCCAACGGCTCCTCGTCCTCCCAGGCGTAGGCGTCGGCCGCCACCGTGATGGTCAAGGTGAAGGAGGCTCGCAGCTGACCGCCCAGGCCCGCCCAGAGCTCACGGGGCCGGTTGTCCATGTCGGCATCGACAGCGAGCTGGATGTTCGAGGACAGTGGCTCGGCGACATGCTCGGGCGGCAGCACCTGGTGGACCAGCAGCCGGGTCAGGGCGTCGCCGAGCAGCTCGTGCTCGTCGCGCGGCGAGCCGGCCCAGGCACTGACCAGGTAGCGCAGCTCCACCATCGGCAGCGCATGGCGCCGGAGCAGGGTGCCGTCGTCGGTCACCTGCCGCGGCTGGGCCCGGGGTGGCTGGGGGCTACGGGCGAGCGAGTACAGGAACAGGTTGAGGGTGAGCCGGCCGACCGACGCGGCCCAGGTGGAGGCGGGTGTGTCGTACGACACATCGCCGTGCTCGGCCGGCAACGGCAAGGTGGCCCGCAGCAGGCGCTCGAGGCTGGCCTCGACCGCGGGGATCAGCACACTTCACCTCACTCGCTGCGGCACCCACCAGCTCATCGTGGCACGCCCGAGCCACGACACTCCCGCCGAGCCTAGGCATGCACCGGGGCGAGCGTATCGGTAATCGCTACTGAGCTTTGCCGGACGACGCCGGCCGGTCACGGGCCCAGCGTCTGGACGGCTCCGGGATTGAGGATCTGGATGACGCCCCCGTAGGCGCACTGACAGGTGGAGCCCAGCGCGACCATGGGCTTGCTGCCGGCCGTCGCGGTCGTCGTGGTGTTGGCCCACGGCGTGGTGGCCGGCACACAGGGCATCGGAGTCAGCACCCCCAGCGCCGCCGAGGTGGCCGCGGCGACGGTCGGGTTCGCCAGGCTGCTGCACATGCCGAACGGCGGGATGTTCACGATCGGCGCGCTGTCACTGAGCGTGGCAACGGGCTTGCCCTCGACGAGAACGCCCGTAGTGGGTAGGACGTTCAGCGCGGAGGGAGCCATGCCGAACGAGCACATCATGGTCGCGGTGCTGGTCGCTAGCGGTCGAGGCATCGTCGACTCTCCTCTCTCTGCTGCTCTCCTGGCCGGGTCACCAGCGGGTGCCCTTGGCGGACTTCTCGAGCTTGTCACCGGTGGTGGTGAGGAAGCAGGTGACGGTGCGGTCCTTGTCCTGTCCCCAACTGCGCGCCGACGGCATGATGTAGGTGTAGTAGAGCGCCGAGTCACGGTAGTCGACACCGACGTAGCCGGTGAACGACTCGGCGCAAGCGCCGTCAGCGAACGCCGTGAGCGCCTCCTGTCCGGGGAAGTCGCTCGGCGCCTTGCCGCCACCAGGTGCGACGTACGGGCGCAGCGCGAAGACCTCCATCTGGTGCGGCTGCGCACAGGCCACCCGCTGCACCTTGGTCAGCTCCACCTTGGTCTCGGCCGGCGTGAGGACGCAGTCGCCGGCCCGCAGATCGAACACCGAGACCTCGCCGGACCCGTCGCCGCCGAACCAGCATCCGCTCAGCAGGAAGAAGCTGAGGACGGCCAGTGGAAGGCACCGGTAACGCGCGAAGCCAGGGCGCATGGGCAGAGCAGCCTCGACCTTCCATCATGCGGGTGACCCGCCTACCGGATTCTCCCCGCGCACACTACCGTCGCGCACCAGCCGATGACCTCGGTAATCACTGCTGAATCACCCTGAGGGGATCCGTCGGTAGGCGAGGTCGGCGATCGGACGGCCCGCGGCGATCCCCTTGCGCTCGAACTTGGTCACCGGACGGGCCGCCCACCGCTCGGCGACGCCTCCGGCCAGGCCCGGCTCGGCGTCGAGGACCGCGCGCATCTGCTCGGCGTACTCCGGCCAGTCGGTCGCGAGCCGCCACCAGCCGCCGGGCTCGAGCCGGCTCGCCACCAGCGCGGCGAACGCGGAGGTGACCAGCCGCCGCTTGTGGTGGCGCTTCTTCGGCCAGGGATCGGGGAAGAACGTCCACAGCGCGTGCCGGCCGCCGGGCGCCACCAGGTGCTCCAGCGCCCAGACCGCGTCGACGCTCAGCAGCCGGACGTTGCCCACGCCCGCGTCCGCCAGGAGGCCGAGGGTGTGGGCGACGCCCGGTCGCCAGACCTCCAGGGCAAGGATGTCGGCCTGGGGACGCTCCGCCGCCAGCGCAGCGGTCGCCTCGCCGATGCCGGAGCCGATCTCGACGATCAACGGCGCCTCGCGGCCGAACCATTCCCTCAGCGCGAACGCCGGGTCGTCCACCGCCGCGTCCGGGATCACCCAGTCCCGGTGGTGGGCGTCCCACGACGCCTGCTGCGACGGGGTGAAGCGACTCCCCCGGCGGGAGTAGCTGAGCACCTCGCGCATCCGCCGGCCGTCCGAGGTGAGCTTGTGGTGCGGGCGGGCGGGCGGAAGATGCTCGGACACCCAGGAAGGATAGGCCGAGAAGCGTACGCAGCCCCCCGGGCCAACGCCCGGCCCTGGGCCGGAGGAGACCCGGATCGTGCTGGCCGCTGTCGGGCGACCGGCTCAGTCGCCGGTGAGCGGGAGGGCGGCGAGGACGAGATCGAGCTTGCGGTCGAGGTCAGCAAGTTGGACACGGACGCCGGCCACCTCCTCACGGAGGGCGTCGAACTCGCGGAAGATCTCGTCGGCGCGGTTCCTGAACTGAAGCAGCCGTCCGCTGATCCAGTTGACGCCATCGCTGATCAGGTCCAGTTGGAGGGCGTTCGGGTCCCAGATGGTGGAGTCCTCCGTCAACCGCCAGGGGTACTCGTCGAGGTCGGTCACGGCCGGGCCTCGAGCAGCCGGACGACGTGGGTGAGCTGGCCCTCGATCCGGCCGAGGCGCTGGCCGTGCTCGGTGACGTGGAGCTGGAGGCCGCCCACCTGGGTCTGGACCTCACCCACCTGGGTCTGGACCTCACCGACCTTGGTCTGGACCTCACCCACCTGGGTCTGGACCTCACCCACCTGGGACTGGACCTCACCCACCTGGGACTGGAGCCGCTCCTGGCTCACCTCGATCCGGTCGAGGCGCTTGCCGTGCTGCTTCTGGGTTCTCTCGACGACCTTGAGGAGGTCGTAGGTAGCGTCCAGGTCCTCGCGGAGCTGGACGACACGACGGGACATGTCTGCGGGCTGGATGCTCATGTCGTCGACCCTAGGGAGCCGGAAGTCCAGTGACCATGGGGGAATCCGAATCTGTGGACAACTTCTGGCCGGGAAGGCAGAACGGCCCCGAGCCGGAGCCCGGGGCCGTCCAGAGGAACTGCTGGATCACTCAGCTCACGTGGTGATCTTGGTGACGCGGCCCGCGCCGACGGTGCGGCCGCCCTCGCGGATCGCGAAGCGGAGACCGTCCTCCATGGCGATCGGCTGGATCAGCTCGACGCTCATGTCGGTGTTGTCACCGGGCATCACCATGTCTCGGCCCTCGGGGAGGGTCACCACGCCGGTCACGTCCGTGGTCCGGAAGTAGAACTGCGGACGGTAGTTGTTGAAGAACG
>CAZTHV010000065.1:4019-12563 GCA_964613165.1 uncultured Marmoricola sp. | reverse complement strand
CGAGGGGCTGGACGCGCGCATCGTCTCGGTGGTCCGGGACCGTCGCGGTCCCGGCGCCGTGCCGGACCTCCCGCCGGGTGAGGCCTGGCTCTTCGTCGAGCTGGCCGGCGATGACCGCGCCGATGTGCTCCGTCGCGCGCACGCGCTCGCCACCGGCATCGACTGCGTCGGCTCGCGCGTCGTCGAGGAGCAGGCCGAGGCCGCGGTGCTGTGGAAGATCCGCGAGGACGGCGCCGGCCTGGCCGGGCGCGCGCCCTCGGGCCGTCCGGCCTGGGCGGGCTGGGAGGACGCCGCCGTGCCGCCGGCCGCGCTGGGCGCGTATCTGCGTGAGTTCGACGCGCTGCTGGGCGAGCACGGGCTGAGCGCGATGCCCTTCGGGCACTTCGGCGACGGCTGCCTGCACGTCCGGGTGGACGTCGAGCTCGACGACGACGAGGGGCCCCGACGGCTGCGCTCCTTCATCTCCGACGCCGCCGACCTGGTCGCGCGCCACGGTGGGTCCCTGTCCGGCGAGCACGGCGACGGCCGCGCCCGCAGCGAGTTCCTCGACCGGATCTACTCGCCGCAGGTGCTGGAGCTCTTCGGCGCGGTGAAGGCGCTCTTCGACCCCGACAACCTGCTCAACCCCGGGGTGATCGTCGCGCCCCGGCCGGTGGACGCCGACCTGCGCCGGCCGGCGGTGCCGACCCCGAGGCGCCCGCTGGCGTTCGCCTATCCCGAGGACGGCGGCGACCTCGTCGAGGCGGTGCACCGGTGCACCGGCGTGGGCAAGTGCCGCTCGGTCGCGCAGGGGAGTGGCGTGGTCATGTGCCCGTCGTACGCCGCGACCGGGGAGGAGATCCACTCCACCCGCGGCCGCGCCCGGGTGCTGCAGGAGATGCTCAGAGGCGACCGACCGGGCGCCCTCGTCCGCGAGGGCTGGAAGGACCCGGCCGTCAGCGAGGCGCTCGACCTGTGCCTGTCCTGCAAGGGCTGTGCGTCGGACTGCCCGACCGGCATCGACATGGCGACGTACAAGTCCGAGGTCCTTCACCAGCGCTACCGCCGCCGGCTGCGGCCACGCTCGCACTACGCGCTGGGCTGGCTGCCGCGCTGGTCGCGACTGGCCGCGCTGTGGCCGGCGCTGGCCAACGTCGTGATGGCGATCCCGGGTCTGCGACGGGCGGCCCTGTGGCTCGCGGGCGTGGATCCGCGCCGCTCGATCCCGCGGTTCGCGCCGGTGACCGCGCGCCGTCTGGTGGCTCGCCATCCGGTCGCGCGTGGGCCGGCCGCCGACGGCCGTCCGGTCGTGGTCTTCCTGGACAGCTTTACCCAGTCCTTCGCGCCCGAGGTCGCGGTCGACATCGTCGAGGTGCTCCGCTCCGCCGGCTACGTGCCCGAGCTGACCGGCGAGGACGTGTGCTGTGGCCTCACCTGGATCTCCACCGGGCAGCTCGACGCGGCCCGTCGCCGGCGCGGCCTCTCGGTCGCGGCGCTGGAGCCGTACGTCCGTGCCGGCGTGCCGATCGTCGGGATCGAGCCGTCCTGCACCGCGGCGCTCAGGCACGACGCCGTCGAGCTGCTCGACACCGAGGCGGCGCGGGTGGTCGCGTCAGGGGTCCGCACCCTGGCCGAGCTGCTGAGCGAGGATCCCGGCTGGTCGCCGCCGGATCTCAGTGGGGTCGAGGTCGTCGCCCAGCCGCACTGCCACCACCACGCCGTCATGGGATGGGGGGCCGACTTCGCGCTGCTGGAGCAGGCCGGGGCGACCGTACGCCGGCTCGGCGGCTGCTGCGGTCTCGCCGGCAACTTCGGCGTCGAGCGCGGGCACTACGAGGTCTCGGTGGCCGTGGCCGAGCAGCAGCTGCTTCCCGCGCTGGACGAGCTGCCCGACGCGGTCTACCTCGCCGACGGCTTCTCCTGCCGGACCCAGGCCGCCGATCTCCGCGACCGCCCCGGCGTCCACCTCGCCACCCTGCTGGCTCGCCGCACCGACTCCACTCGCGGATGAGGCGGATCGGTTCGCCTCGCTCGTGCCGAGCGCGCGCTCATCGATTGCCAGGGCTCCGCACCGGCGCGCGTCCCCCAGTGGGCGGCCGGGATCTGTTAGACGTGACAACGTGTGGTCCTCCACAACTTCCCCGCTGACCAGGAGGCGATGATGACCGGTGCGCTGAAGAAGGGCGTGCTCCTGCTTCTCATCCTCTTCGTGGGCTTCTACCTCTTCACCGATCCGGCGGGGCTCGCCGAGCTCGTCCGGCGGATCTGGGACGGCATCACCCAGCTGCTCGCCGCGATGCTGGACTTCCTGCACGCGATCGTCCAGTAGCCCCCGGCCATGGTGCTGCTGCCGCGGTTCCTCGCCGACCCCGAGATCGGGCGGCATCTGCTGCGCGAGGAGGGTGAGGTGATCGTCGACGAGGTGCGCAAGCACTGGATCGTGTACGTCGTCCCGGGCCTGGTCGGCTTCGCCGGCCTGGTCTGCCTGTGGGCCTTCCTGCTCTCCTCGGTGCAGCTGGCCTGGGTGCCGCTCCTGGCCGGTCTGGCGGCGATGGCCTGGGCGGCCTGGCGCGCGCTCGGACACCACCTCGACCGGTTCGTGATCACCAACATGCGGGTCTTCCGGGTCAAGGGGGTGCTGGCGCGCTCGCTGGCGACGATGCCGCTGGGCCGGATCCTCGACATCACCGTGGTCAAGCCGCTGCACGGGCGGATGCTGGGCTTCGGGCACTTCACCTTCGAGTCCGCCGCGCAGGACCAGGGACTGCGCGACATCACCTTCGTCGCCCGGCCCGACGACCGCGATCTGGCCATCCAGCGGGTGGTCCAGCGGGCCGGTCTGCGAGGGCCGCGGGTCCTCTGATGCTGCCCTTCGACCCGATCGACGAGGCCGCCCGGCAGTGGGCGCTGCGCTGGGACGGCGTACCCGCCATGCATGCGGTCACCTCGCTGATGCGCGCCCAGCAGATCGTGCTCGGCCGGCTGGACACGCTGCTGAGGCCGCATGGCCTGACCTTCGCCCGCTACGAGGCGCTGGTGCTGCTCACCTTCTCCTCCCGCGGCGAGCTGCCGTTGGGGAAGATGGGGGAGCGGTTGCAGGTCCACCCGACCTCGATCACCTCGATCGTCGCCCGGCTGGAGGCCGCGGACCTGGTCGTCCGCCGCCGGCATCCCGAGGACGGTCGCGCCGTGCTCGCCGGGATCACCGACGCCGGACGCGTCCTCGTCGAGCGGGCCACGGCCGACCTGGTCGGCGCCGAGTTCGGGCTGGAGGCACTGGAGGATCCGCAGCTCACGGCGCTCTCGGAGCTGCTGCGGCCGATCCGCCGCGCCGCCGGGGACTACTGACCCGACCGTTTTGGCGAGGTTGTGAGGACGTCCTAGGGTCATCTCCATGACCGAGAATCACGCAGGCTGCGGGTGGACGCCATCCGCGGCGTGACATGAAGCAGACACGGCAACGGCATCTGCTGGATCCCGAGCAGCTGCGCCGAGACCACGAGCGGCGTCAGCAGGGACAGGCGACGAGTGCGCCGACGGCGTCCGGCGGGATGAGCCTGAGCCAGGTCCAGCGCTGGGTGATCTCGGTCGCCGCCGTCAGCACGCTGCTGCACCTGGCCGGTGGGCTGATCCTCGCGGCGATGTACGTCGAGCCGGACCGCACCGACGCCCGGATCGGGCTCAACGTGATCGCGGCCGCCTTCGGCGTGATCTCCGTCGCGGTGTTCCGGATGATCCACCTGCGCTCGCCATGGACCTGGTGGCTGCTGCTCGGCCTGGCGCCGGGTCTGCTCGGCGCCTGGGTCACCTTCAGGTAGGGCGGGTCACCACGGCTGGCGGGGCCTGGCCGCGGCGGTCGCGAACGCGGGCTCGGTGGCCGGCAGCGTGAACTGCACCAAGGTGCCCGTGCCGTCGATCGGGTCGAGGATGTGGATGCTGCCGCCGTGGGCCTCCACGACGTGCTTGCAGATGCCCAGGCCGAGTCCGGTGCCCTGGTAGTCGGCGGCGTGCAGCCGCTCGAAGCTCCCGAACACCCGGTCCCGGTCGGGCTCGGGGATGCCGATCCCGTTGTCGCTGACCGAGATCGACACCCAGTCTCCCTCCCGGATCGCCCGGACCTGGACTCGCGGCGTCACCCCGGGGGCGACGTACTTCAGCGCGTTGCCGATCAGGTTGTCGAACAGGGCCTTGGTGAGCACCGGGTCGGCCCAGACGGTCACGCCGTCCATCACCGTGACGACCGGACTGCCGTCACCGGGCGAGTGACGGGCGGAGAGCACGTCGCCGACGACCCGGTCCACGGCGAGCGCCCGCGGCGTCGGGGTCCGGTCGCGTGACATCGCGTAGCTCAGCAGGTCGGCGATGAAGCCGTCCATCCGGCTGGCCGCGGCGCGGATGCGGCCGGCGACCAGAAGTGCCTCCTCGGCCGACACCCCGTCGTGCTCGGGCTCCTCCTTGACCCGCTCCTGCAGCCGTTCGGCCCACGCGTCGATCACGGTGAGCGGGTTGCGCAGGTCGTGCGCGACGACATGGGCGAAGGAGGTCAGCGCGTCCCGCTCGTGGTTCTCCCGGGTGACGTCGCGCACCGTCACGACCGCCCGGGGAGGGTCGGTGGGCCGCACCCGGGGGAGCGAGCGGGCGTTCATCTCCAGCACCCGTTCGACGCCGCCGGGCGGTCTGAGATGCAGCACGCTCGTCGCCTCGGCCTCGCCGCCGAAGACGCGGATGTAGGGGACCTCCGAGTGCTGCAACGGGGCGCCGTCCGAGTGGAAGAGGTGGAACGCCTCCACGCCCTTGACCACGTCGCCGTCGAACGGGTCCGTCCCGAACAACCGCGCCAGCGACGGGTTGCCGTGACGGATCCGGCCGCCGTCCTCGATGACCGCGACCCCCTCCTTGAGGCTGGTCAGCACCAGGCGGAGGTCGCCGGCGAGCACGGCGGCGTTGTGCTCGGACTCGCGGAGGCGCTCGATCGTGGTGTCCCGCTCGCGACGACTCAGCGCGATCACCAGGGCGGTCGTGGTCAGCGCGACCAGGAAGATCTGGGTGATCAGCACCCGCCGGACCGGGTCCTCGGTGGCGGCGATCGGTCCGTGCCCGGCCACGGAGAGCCAGAAGACGGTCGTCCAGGTGCCGAAGCCGTGCAGGCAGGCGACCAGCGGAGAGAAGCGCACGGCCACCAGGACGGTGGTGAGCAGCACGACGAAGGTGGCCGGGACCGTCGGCCTGATCCAGAACCCCCCGGCGATCACGGCCGCGGTCACCGTGGTGTAGCCGAGGTACTCGACGACGCGGCGGGGGGTGATCGCCGCGGTCATCCGTCCCACGGCGACGCGCAGCACCCCGCCGCGGGACCTGTCGTACGACGCCAGAACACCGCCGGCCAGCAGGCCGACGGCGCCCAGCGACAGCATCGACGCCGCCCGTCCCGCCGCCGCCAGGAGCGAGACCTCCAGGCTCGGGTCGCCCAGCGTCGCCGTGAAGAGCAGTGCTCCGCCGAGCTCCGCCGTGACCCCGGCGGCGACCGCGGCGACGAGGCCGGCCAGGTCGCGGACCGTCTGCAGCGGCCGCTGACCGCCGGCGCCCCAGGTGTCCGGGTTGAGCCGGGCGAAGACCAGCAGGTAGACCAGTATCCGGATCGGCGCTCCGGTGACCATCGACAGCGTCGTCCCGGAGCCGGCGCCCGCGAGCAGCCCGGAGATGCCCGACAGGACCGCCAGCGCCGTCAGATCGATGCCGATGCGCTGGTGGGGAGTGGTGGCGAACCAGACCATCAGCAGCGCCGCCGCAGGCCAGAAGACCGGCAGGGCGAGGGCATCGTCGGCGCCCACCCGGCCCAGCAGACCCGCTGCCAGAGCGGCGGCGCAGAAGATCAGCAGCCGGGCGTTTTCGGGCGCGCGCGTACGCGCGAGTGCCCCCCATGAGCCCCCCCCATGAGACCCGCGAACCTGAGCTGCGCCGAGCTCGGCCACGGCGTCATGATATGCGCAACGCCGAGTAACCGGGTGCCCGCCCGCTCGCTGGCTCCGTACGTCGTCCAGAATGGTGCCCATGACGCAGCAGCCCTTCTCCCGCCCTGGCGCCGTCGATCTCTCCGGACTCCAGGCCGCTCCCGGCGCCGCGGCCGGTGTCAGTGGCGCCTACGCCGTCCAGATCACCGAGCAGAATCTCTCCTCGGTGCTGGAGAGCTCCATGAACGCGGCCGTCCTCCTGGTCTTCTACTCCGGGTCCAGGTCGCCGGAGAGCATCCAGCTGGCCGACGACCTGCAGACGCTGTCCAACGAGTTCGAGGGTCGCTTCCTGCTCGGCCGCGTCGACGTCGACGAGGCACCCCAGGTCGCCCAGGCGGTGCAGGTGCCCTCCGTGCCCTACGTCTTCCTGGTGGCCCAGGGCCGCCCGGCGCCGCTGCTGCAGCAGGCCGCTCCCATCGATGAGCTGCGCTCGGCGCTGACCCAGGTGTTCGGCCAGCTCACCGCCGGCGGCCTCACCGGCCGTCACCAGCCGCGCGCCGGCGAGGTCGACGCCGAGACCGGTGAGGAGACGCTCGATCCCCGCTACGCCCCCGCGCAGGACGCCCTGGAGCGCGGAGACGTGGATGCCGCGGTCGCGGAGTACCAGAAGCTCGTCGATGCCAACCCCGCCGACGCCGAGGCGGCCGCGGGGCTGGCCATGGCCCAGGTGCTGCAGCGCACGCAGGGCGTCGATCTCACCGCCGCGCGAGAGGCCGCGGCGGCGGCGCCCGACGACGTCGACGCGCAGACCCTGGTGGCCGACCTCGACATGGTCGGTGGACACGTCGACGACGCCTTCAACCGGCTGATCGACCTGGTCCGGCGTACCTCCGAGGAGGACCGGGACCAGGCGCGTACCCACCTGATCGGCCTCTTCAGCGCCGTCGGCAACGACGACCCGCGCGTGCAGCGGGCGCGTCGCGACCTCGCCTCGGCGCTGTTCTAGACCACGGCGGGCACCGCGGTCGGGGCTCACCTCGCTGAGTGCCCCTCGCTGAGTGCCTGGACGCTCCCTCGTCGACCGAGGAGGTCGCCCGTTCCTGGTCCGGCTGCCAGAATGCTGTCGTGATCCCCCGGCCGGCTCCGCGACCACGCGCGCTCGTGCGTGCGGTCGTCGCCACGGCCGAGATCGTCGGGTTCTCCGCCTTCGCGCACCAGCAGGCGGGCGGTGCGCTGCCGGATCCCGGTCAGCTGACCCTGCTGGGAGCCCTGATCCTGCCGGCGACGCTGCTGGCGCTCGCCGGGCGGCTGCGCGCCAGGACCGTCCTGCCCTGGGTGGCCGTGCTCCAAGGCGTCCTCCACGAGGCGTTCTCGCGGCTGGCCCCGGCCGGCCATCCGCCGGTCCACGACCCCGCCCATGCGGTCGGGATGCCGGTCGAGCACGGCAGTGCGATGCTCGCCGCCCACCTGGCGACCGTGGTGGTCACCGTGCTCGTCCTGCTCCACCAGCAGCAGGCGCTCCACGTCGTGGCCCGGCACCTCCTGCTCGGCCGTCCCGGCCCGGTCGCCGCGCCGGCACCATCGGCACCGCCGCGCATGCCCGAGACTCATGTCCTGCCTCCGGCCGACCGGCCGCTCCTGGCGGTCGCGCCCCGGCGAGGTCCGCCGCAGGAGCTGCTGGCGACTCCCTGACCGGTTCGACCGGCAGGGCCGTCGCCGCGCGCTGTCCGTCGTACCGAACCGATCCAAGGAGCATTGACGCATGTCCGCATGTCCGCAGGTCATCCTGCGCAGAACCGCCCGCCTCGCCGGCCTGACCACCGGTCTCGTCGCAGGCGGGGTCCTTCTCGCCGGCCCGGCGCTCGCCCACGTGACCATCTCGCCGGGCGAGGGTCACGCCGGCGAGTACACCGTCGCCACCATGAGCGTCCCGCACGGCTGCAACGGATCGGCGACCACCAAGGTCGCGATCCAGATCCCCGAGGAGATCCCGTCGGTGACCCCGACCCGCAACCCCCTCTGGGACGTCTCGAAGAAGATGGTGAAGCTCGCCGACCCGATCAAGGACGCGCACGGCAACGAGATCACCGAACGAGTCGGGGAGGTCGTCTATACGGCGAGGACCCCGCTGCCCGACGGCTACCGGGATGCCTTCGAGCTGTCCTTCCAGGTGCCCGACACGGTTGGCAAGACGCTGCGGTTCCCGGCGATCCAGACCTGTGAGAAGGACGAGGCCGCCTGGGTCGAGGTCGCCGCGGAGGGTCAGGCCGAGCCCGCGTACCCGGCGCCGTCGTTCAAGGTGCTGGCGGCCGCGGCCGGCGACACGCACGGCGTCGCGGACACGTCTCCGACGACCGATGGCGTCGTCGATGAGGCATCCGATGGCGACGGCACCGAGGTGTGGGGCATCCTCGGCGCGCTGCTCGGTGCGGGCGGGCTCGTGCTCGGCGGCCTGGCCTTCGGCCGGACGCGCCGGAAGGCCTGAGCGATGCGTGGGCACTCCGGCGGTGGGCAGGTCGTACGACGACTTGCCCTCGCCGGAGTGCTCGCGCTGCTCGGACTGCTGCTCGCCGGGGGACCGGCGAGCGCGCACGCCAGCCTGGCCGGCACCTCG
>CAZTHV010000065.1:0-4009 GCA_964613165.1 uncultured Marmoricola sp. | reverse complement strand
CCGCCGAGGGCGAGGTGCTGGCCACGGCTCCCGAGCACGCCACGCTGACCTTCGACGAGACGGTCCGGCTGCCGCCCGGCGCCGTCCGGGTGTTCGACGCCTCCGGCCACGGGGTGACGTCCGCAGCGCGTACGTCGGACCGGGTGCTCACCGTCGATCTGCCCGACGACCTCGATGACGGCACCTATGTCGTGACCTGGCGGGTGATCTCCAGCGACGGACACCCGGTGGCCGGGGCGCTGACCTTCTCGGTGGGCGCGCCGAGCCCGCGGGTCGAGGCGCCGGTCGGAGCCGCCGAAGGGACGCCGGCTGAGGTCGATGCCGACCTCGCGATCGTGCAGGGCCTCACCTATGCCGGCCTGTTCGTGACGATCGGGCTGGTCGTCTTCGTGACGCTGCTGCTGCCACGCGAGCGTGGGCTCGAGCAGGTGTCCGGCCGGCTCATCGCCGTCGCCCGCTGGACGGCGTGGCCGGCGTGCCTCGCGGCCGCCCTGCTGCCGGCTCTGACCGCGATCTATCAGGCCGGCGGCGACGTCGGCGACCTGCTCACGGCCGCGCCGTGGCGGGCCGCCTGGATCTCCGCCGAGACCGTGGCGTCCGCGATCCTGGTGGCCGGCACGGTGACCGCGGTGCTCACCGTCCGGCCCGCCCCGTCCCGCCCGACGGTGCCGCTGGTGGCCGGCATCGCCGCCCTCGGGTCGCTCGCCCTGGTCGGTCACACCCGCAGTGCGCAGCCCGTCGTCCTGGTGGTCGCCGCCGACCTGGCGCATGTCCTGGCCGGAGCGGTCTGGCTCGGGGGGCTCCTCGGCCTGGCCCTGGCGCTGCCGCGCCTCGCCGACCGGCCGCGCGTGGCCGCCGTGGCGCTCAGCCGGTTCTCGACCGTTGCGGCCGCGCTGCTTGCCGTGGTCGCGGTCAGCGGGACCCTGATGGCGTGGCGGATCCTCGGTGCCTGGGCGCCGCTGGTGGAGAGCAGCTTCGGGCGCACGCTCCTGGTCAAGCTCGGCGTCGTCGTCCTGGCGGTGTCGCTCGCGGTCTGGAACCGCCTTCGGGTGCTGCCCGGGATCACCGGCGAGCTGAGCCACGGCGAGCGACGTGGCGCGGCGCTGCGGATGCGCCGTACCGTCGCCGTCGAGGCCGCGCTCCTGGTCGTCGTGCTCGCGGTCACCGGTGTGCTGGTCGACCGCTCGCCGAGCCCGGCGGTGGCTCAGCCCGCCGCGCCGGCCGGCGCCGCCGTCGCGGTGCTCACCGCGCAGACCGACGAGGTGCGGGTGGCGATGATCCTCGAGCCGCAGCGAGTCGGCAGCAACGACGTGCTCATGCAGGTGCAGGACCTCGCCGGCAACCCGATCGAGCCGTACGCCGTGCCGACGCTCTCGCTGGCGCACGACGACGTCGACCTCGGCGACCGGCCGCTCACGGGCATCGACTCGGGCACCTACCGCGCGCGGGCGGTGCTGACGAGTCCCGGCCGCTGGACCGCGCAGATCAGCGTGCGGCTCTCCGAGTTCGACAACCCGGTGCTCTCGATCCCGTTCGAGGTCGCGCGCTGATCAGGCGACGGCCACGGTGACCGGCAGGGTCCGGACGATCCCGTCGATGCGCACCTGGAGGAACAGCCGGTAGGTCCCCGGTGTCTCGAACGCCGTGTGGAAGGTCAGCTGCGATCCCGCCGCGGTCGTCTCCGGCGGGCCGATCGGGTGCATGTGCACGACGACGCCGCTGCGCGTGTCGATCGCGGTGGCGTGGCCGTAGACGCCGAGATAGGTGCCGAGCGGGACCGGCCGGCCGTCTCGTGAGAGGGCGACCTCCATCCGTCCCTGAGCGCCCGTCGACAGCGACGAGGTCACCTCGAGGGTGATCCCGTCGACGGTCACCGCGTCGGTCGGCGGCGGCGCCGGGACGGCGGCCACGGGGTGGTCCACCATGCGGCGGGCGCCGAGCACCAGATGGTCGCCGTTGCCGCCCTCGTCCGGGGCGACGAACTCGGTGATCACCCGGTAGCGGCCCGCGGTCGGGAGGGTGAGGTTGTCAGTCCAGGTGCCGTCGGCGTCCATCTCCGGGTGCACGTGCCGGAAGACCGCGAGGTCGTCGCGGACGACGTACACGTGCATCTTCTTGGTCAGGTCGTCCTGGAACTCGGTCTGCGTGGTGCCGCGCCAGGTGCCGATCCGGAACGACAGCCGCCCCGGCACTCCCGCGCTCGCCGGCAGCCGCAGGTCCTCGATCGAGTAGCCGACGTACGACCGCCGCACTCCGTCGCCGGCCGGCAGCGAGCCGTGCGTGTGCGGCAGCGACTCCGGATCGACCGGCGCCGGCTTCTCCGTCGCGGAGCAGCCGCCCAAGACGGACGACAGCGTCATCGTCAGCAGCAGGGCGGCGATCGCGGCGGCGTACCGGGGCACGGGCCCAGTCTGCCGGGTGACCCCACGCCACGACCGCCCAGGGCCGGCGAGGACCGGCCGCTACCGGCCCGACTCGGTGTACGCCGCTCCCGAGCCGGCGGCCAGGCTGCGCAAGGCGGCCTCGACCCGGCGGGCGGTGAAGTCGGCGCACCGCTCGTGGACCTCGTCGAGAGTGCAGAACGCGGCCGAGCGGATCTCCCGCTCCTGGCGGATGACCGTGTCCAGCAGCGACGCCTCGTGCACGCCGCCGTCGAAGACCAGGCACACCGCGTCGTCCCAGCCGCTCCACGGCGGCAGCCAGTCGGTGAGCACCGGCGGGCCGGGATCCAGGCTCAGGCCCAGCTCCTCCTCGACCTCGCGGGCGACCGCGAGCTGCGGCGACTCGCCGACCTCGACCACGCCGCCCGGCAGGTCCCAGTCGGCCTTGTAGGTCAGCTGGCACAGCAGCACGCGGTACGGGTGCGCGGCAGACGCAGGCTCCGGCGCCGTGTCGGTGGTGCGGATCAGGAGCTGGCTGATCGCCCGCTTGCGGGGCAGGAAGGAGTTCAACAGGGAGCGGAAGCCGCCGGGCCGGTCGACGGGGACGTCGCCGACCAGGCGGGAGTAGACCACGCGATCCTCGCCGCGGTCCAGGCCACGCGCCGTGCCCTCGCGGTGGAAGCCGCCGAGGGTGACGACGCGCTGGGCGAGCTCGTCGCCGGGGGCGACGTGCACCTCGATGCGGTGCGCCCCGCCGGCGAAGGCCGCCTCCATCGCGGTCCGGATCTCACCGACGGCGGCGCGAAGCTCCTCCTGCGGCAGGACCTCCGACCAGGTCAGCCGCAGGACGCCGGGGGCGATCTCGGTCAGCTCGGGCGTCACGGTGCCACCCTACGGCGGCGACGGTCGTCGTCCGGGGCGGTCCGCAGCGCGTCGAGGACGGCGCGTACGACGGGGACTCCGAGCACAGGAGGATCGCAGTCACCTGGTGCCGGCGATCTCCCTATGCCTGCGGATCGGGGGGCGCTGAACGAGGCCGGAGTCAGACCGGCGCCAGCCAGAGGGTGGCCAGCGGCGGAATGCGCAGCACCGCTGAGGCCGGCTGTCCGTCGTAGGGCTCGGCGACCGCGGTGACGGTGCCGAGGTTGCCGACTCCGGAGCCGCGGTACACCTCGGCGTCGGTGTTGATCACCTCGGCCCACTCGCCGGGGAAGGGCAGGCCGAGGCGGTAGCCCTCGTGCGGCATGCCGGAGAAGTTGGAGATGCAGACCAGCGCCTCCCCGTCGACCCCCCAGCGAGCGAAGGCGATGGTGTTGCCACTCGCGTCGCCGGCCGCTAGCCAGGTGAAGCCGGCGGGCTGGTGGTCCTGGGTCCACAGGGCAGGTCTGGCGGCGTACTCCCGGTTGAGATCGGCGACCAGGGACCTCACCCCGCGGTGGTCCTCGTCGGCCAGCAGCCCCCAGTCGAGCTCGCCGGACTCCGCCCACTCCCGGTCCTGGGCGAACTCCGAGCCCATGAAGAGCAGCTGCTTGCCGGGGTGCGCCCACTGGTAGCCGAGGAAGGCGCGTACGCCGGCCAGCTGCTTCCACCGGTCGCCGGGCATCTTGCGCAGCAGCGAGCCCTTGCCG
>CAZTHV010000064.1:0-12713 GCA_964613165.1 uncultured Marmoricola sp. | reverse complement strand
GAACGCCAGCGCGGAGGCGAAGGCGTTCCACAACACTGCGATCCGCTACATCCACACCCTGGGTCGCGAGGAGATGTTCCCGGTCGCGCTGGCCAAGGTGCATGAGAAGTACGGCTCGCCCTCGACCTCGAACATCGTGCTGTCGGCCATCACGGTCGCGTTCGTGGTGCTCACCGCGTTGATGGGTGTCAAGGACGTCTACCTGTCCACATTCATCCCCGTCGTGACCACCGGCGTGGTGGGCGTGATCACGCTGCAGGCGGCCTGCGCTCTGGCCATCGTGGTCTACTTCAGATTCGGCAACAGGTCCCATGGGCTGAGCCTCTGGAGCACCCTCGTCGCACCCGGTGTGGGGTTCATCGGACTGGTGATCGCCGTCTATCTCACGGTGAGGAACTTCGAATTCCTGTCGGGTCAGCCACTCGGCGTCAACATCCTGCTTCTGAGTTGGCTTCCGCTTCTGGTGGTGGTCGGCGTCGTACGCGCTCTGATCATGAAGTCTTCGAATCCCGAAGCATTTGAGCTGCTGACCCGAACGAACGTGTACAAGGACGAGAAGACGCCAGTCGTTCCATCCAGTTGAGCTAATACATAGATCGAAGAAGGGTTGTTTGAACCGCATGGACACTCTGAGGGAAGTCGACACAAAGTACGACGATCTCGTCAAGCAGCTGACCGGACAAGGCGTTCGCTATGTGACTGCGGCGTGGATCGACGTCATGGGTCGCTCGCGCGCTAAGAGCCACCCGGTCGAGTACCTTCCACAGTTGATGTCAGGCTTCGCCCGCTACACGCCGCGCGGCGTCAATGGCATCGGCCAGATGGACCCGATCGAGGAGGAGGCAACTACCCTTCCGGATCTCAACAGCTTGACCGTTCTCCCGTGGGACAACCGTTTCGCCTGGATGGCGGCGGACCTGTGGTCGGACAACGGGGACTACTTCGACCTGTGCCCCAGGTCCATCTTGAAGCGCCAAATCGTGAAGGCCGCTGACCGGGGCTTCGAGCCGACGTTAGGGATCGAGCCCGAGTTCTACGTCTATCGCCCCGAAGACGTCACCGACGATGGTCTCGGCCTGCTGGCGGTGACCGGCGACATGATGCCCACATCGGGGTACGACGTCGAGACGCTCTACGACGTCAGCGACTTCCTGGACGACGCCATCCAGATGATGCGCGGAATCGGTATCGAGCCGTTCGCCATGGGGGCCGAGGGTGGCCAGAACCAATTCGAGATCGACTTCTACTACAAGGGCTTGCTGGAGATGGCCGACAAGGTCACCCTTTTCCGGCTGGGGCTTCACCAGGTTGCCAAGAAGCATGGTCTCGCCGTGTCGTTCATGCCCAAGCCCTTTGCCAACCACTGGGGTTCGGGTGCGCATTTCAACATGGGACTCGAGTTCATCGACGAGCCGGGCAGGAGCGTCCTGCGCAGCGGCTCTGATGTGCAGGGCAGCTGGGCCTGGACCCCGGAGTGTGACTACTTCGTCGGGGGGATCCTCAAGCACGCTCGGTCGCTGACCGCACTGACGAACCCGCTGGTGAACTCCTACAAGAGACTCACCCCGCGGCTGGCGGACGGCTCGACCTCGTGGGCTCCGATCAAGATCGCCTACGGGCCGAACAACCGGTCCTGCATGATCCGCCGGCCGGAGAACCGACCCGCGGTCGAGATCCGCAACCCGGATGCCGCGGCCAACGTCTATCTTGCCGGTGCCTTCCTTCTCGCTGCCGGTCTGGAGGGCATCGACCAGAAGATCGACCCAGGCCCGGAGATGCTCGAGCTGGCCTCAGACCGCTCGGATATCCCGAGCCTGCCCAGGACCCTGCTCGAATCGGTTGAGGAGCTGGAAGCGGACGAGCTCGCTCACGAGGTATTCGGGGCTGGATTCATGCGGGACTACACCGAGGCGAAGCGCATCGAATGGGAGCAGGACCACCTTCGGGTTGGCAGTGAAGAGCGCGCCGAGACGCTGGTCTACTACTGAGGCCGAGATGCCCAAGCGCCCGCTCGTCGTTCTGAGCATGTCCAGCCGAGAGTTCTCGGAGTACCTGCTGTGGCGGGACATGTACGTCGGCTTGTACGACGCCGGCATCATGGTGGTCTCGATCGACACGACCGTGGAATCAGTTCCCGTCGGGGAGATTATGGGACAGGTCGACGGGCTGATCATCGGGGGTGGTGGCGACGTCGACCCGTCGTTGTACGGCGGAAACCGCTTTTACCCCATCTTGAGTGGAGTGGACTCCGTCCGGGACCTCAACGAGATCACGATGCTCGAGCACGCGCTCCGACGGGGTCTGCCTGTTCTCGGGATATGCCGAGGGGCCCAATTGATCAACGTCGCCCGTGGGGGCACCTTGTTCCACGACCTGAAGCAGGAGTTCGGGACGCAGGTGCAACACCAAGGTCGCGAAGACCGGTTGGACAGCGCCACTCACTCGGTGGAGGTGAGCGCGGACTCGCGCCTGGCAGCCCTGCTCGGAGCGAGTCGTTCGATCGAGGTCAACAGTGGTCACCACCAGGGCATTGCGGCTGTGGGCGAGGGCCTGAGGGTGGTGGCCAGGTCGCCTGACGGCCTGGTGGAGGCATTCGAAGGCGTCGATGATCATCTCGTGCTCGGCGTGCAGTGGCATCCGGAGAACCTGTGGAGGACCCAGGCCCATGCCAGTCGGCTGCTGGCTGGGTTCGCGCGAGCCTGTCAAGCCACTGAACCGGCGCCGGTCCCTGACGCTCATCAACTCGGCAAATGGCCCGTGCATCAAGTTGTGAACTAGGCACATAGTGAAGTAGATTCACTACATGCCCGGCGAACTGACAACTGCGCTCGACAAGATGCTGCACCTGTCGACGCTGATGGCCGCCGACCTGGCGCGCTTCGAGCAGGACTCGGGACTCACTGCGTCCCGCATCCACCTTCTCTGGACGCTCGGTCACGCCGGGCCGAGCACGCAGCAGACCCTGGCGACCGCCTTGAGCGTGACGCCGCGCAACGTCACCGGGCTGGTCGACGGCCTGGTCGCGTCGGGGCACGTGACCCGCGAGCCGCATCCCACCGACCGTCGGGCCACGCTGGTGACCCCCACAAGGCTCGGCCGCCACACCATTCGCGATCTCCGGGACAGCCATGACGACCTCGCGCGGCAGCTCTTCGGCATGGTGCCGGCCCGGAGGCTGGCCGCGTTCGTGAGCACGCTCGACGAGATCACCGTGACCTTCGAACGCCTGATGGAGGAGGGGACATGAGACTTCGCCGCCTGCTCGCGTATGCCTGGGAGGCCGTCTTGCTGGAGCTGGCGCTCTATCGATCCCTCGCCCGGTGGATCGTCCGCCGCCCGGACGTGCCTGCGGGCGCGACGCCCATCGGCTATGCCCAACTGGCCGGCCCGATGCTGTGGCTGTGGATCTTCGGCTCGGCGACCGAGGTGGTCGTGATCGAGGTGGTCCTGCGACAGGTCGGGACCGGCTGGGCCGACGTCCTCCGCCTGCCGCTACTGGCGATCGGCATCTGGGGTCTGCTCTGGATGCTCGGCATGATGGCTGCCTACCGTGTCCGACCTCACCTGCTCACGGACGATCGTCTGCGCATCCGCAACAGCGCCCGCACGTGGGTCGACCTGCCGCTCGAGGCGATGGCGGCGACGCGGACCGTCGAGCACGAGCTGCCGGGCATCGTCAGGGCCCTGCACCACGAGGACGGCCTCCTTCTCGTCGGGGTCAGCAGTCGGACCAACCTCGAGATCGTGCTGACCGGCCCCACCGTCCTGCGCACCTCGAAGGGCGAGTCGACTGCCGACCGAGTCGGACTCTGGGTTGACGAGCCGCGCGACGTGGCCCGAAGGCTCAGGACGCTGGCTGAAGCCCGTCCGTGAGCGAGGAGCCGAGGATCCCTCGTGACAACCGCTCA
Organism: uncultured Marmoricola sp.; assembly: GCA_964613165.1. Classification (GTDB taxonomy): domain Bacteria; phylum Actinomycetota; class Actinomycetes; order Propionibacteriales; family Nocardioidaceae; genus Marmoricola. Next base: position 8,805 of record CAZTHV010000064.1, on the reverse strand, counting down.
TTGGTCATCCGCGCAGCAGGCCCTCGACGGCGTCGGCGCCGGTGGCCGGGCCGCCGCTGGCGGCGTACCCACCGGCGACCCGCCGCGCGCCGGGCGCCTTGGTCATGGCCGACGTCACCGCCGCCTTGAGCCGGGCGGGGCTGAGCCTCTTGGCCGGGAGGCGTGTTCCCGAGTCGCTGACCTCGACCCGTCGAGCCACTTCGAGCTGGTCACGCCCGAACGGGACCACGCATACCGGTACGCCGTGGGAAAGGGCCTTCTGGGTAGCTCCCATCCCGCCATGGGTGACAGCCACTGCCGCTCTTCCCAGGACGGGGCCGTGGGGTACGAACTCGACGACCGTGGCGTTCGACGGCACCTCGAGGTCGTCCGTCAGCCCGGCGGGCATGGTGGCGACCACGTGGACCGGCTCGTCGGCGAGGGCGGTCAGGGCGGTACGGATCAGGATGGCGTCGTCTTGGAACTCTGATGAGCTGGTCACCAGGACGATCGGACGGTCGATGTGCTCGAGCCAGTCGGGCGGCTCCGAGGGTGGCTCCCAGGCGCAGGCGCCCATCATGATCACGTCCGGACCCCACTCGGTGGCGGCGTACTCGAACGGCTTGGATGTCGTCACGAGCAAGAGCGGGGCTGTGCGGAAGAGCTCGTCGGCTGAGGCCACCGGGGCCAGCCCGACCTGGGACCGGATGCTGTTGACCGGCCCCAGCACGCCCTTCTCCACCACCCCCAGAACCGCCCGCCGTACGGCGGCATCTCGGATCGCCCCCAGCGGCCCACGCATCGGCGCCAAGCCCGGACCGAACGGCGGTGTCCCCCGGCAGTCGAGCGCGGGGATGGTGGGTTCGAAGCTGACCCACGGGCCACCCAGGGCTTCGGCCCGGGCGGCCGCGCCCCAGGTGAGGGCGTCGACGATCGCGACATCGGGGCGGACCCGGTCGACCGCCTGCCGGAAGTCCGGGCTGTCGAAGGAGCCTCGCTCGGTGAACACCCTCGATGAGAGGGTCAGACTCTCGACGGAATTCTTGGCCTTGTAGTCGTCGTGCTGTATCTCCTCGATCCGAGGATCGATGGGCTCGGTGTGGAATCCCAAGGCGCGCATCTGCTCGACCTGGCTGGACAGGGTCCGCAGGTGCACCGTGTGTCCACGGTCCCTGAGCTCGAGCAGCAAGGGCGTCATCGGGAACAGGTGCCCGATCGCCGGCGAGGTGTAGGCAAGGACTGTCGCCATCAGCTCTCCTCGGTCATGAACGGGACGAGCATCTCGGCAATCGCCCGCTCGGTCTGGGCGCGGCTCAAGCCGGCGTCGCGCCGCAACAGCTTCCAGGTGTACACGTCGCATATCGCGACGAACTGGGCGAACCGCCTCCGTCGTCTCACTCCGGAGAGGGGGGTTAGGACTGGCTCGAAGATCTGCTCGCACCACGCCCGGTGGATCGCCCGAGCCCCTTCGATCACCGAGTCGACAGCTGCGCTGCGGCCCTCCTCGGCGAGGAGCCGCATCGCGCTGCCTCCCATCTCCTCGTAGTGCTCGACCAGGACTGCCACGGCTCCGGCGACGTCGCCCGGCGACGCCTGGCTCCGCTGGTCTCCGACCCTGGCCGACTCCTTCTCGATTGCGGCTGCGAAGACGCCTTCCCTGTTCCCGAATCGACGAATCACGGTCTGCACCGTCACTCCCGCACGAGCGGCCACCTCTTCCAAGGTCACCTGGTCGGAGATGCGCTCCCAGAAGAGCTCGATGAAGGCATCGAGGATGCGCTCTCCCGTCGCGGCTGCCGCCTCGGCCCGAGCGACCATTCGGTACGGTCGCCGCTGGTCCGTATTCATGTTAGAAACGCTAACATGAATATTGGCCGTGGGGTAGGTCAGATCATGCGAGGAGCAGGCGGCGCCAGGCGTCGGCGAGCCAGGTGCGGAATCGCTCGGGTGACCAGCCGCGACGGTCGATCAGCAGGACCCAGTACTCGGTCGCGTTCATGCTCCAGATGATGTCGGCGACGGTGTCGTCGTCGAGGTCGGTGCGTAGCTCGCGGGTCGAACGGAGGTCGGCGGCTAGCTCGCGCATGTTGCGGGAGCGGCGCTCGGCGATCTCCTCCCAAAGCCGGAGGCTGGACTCGTCGGTGCGGGCGGCGTCGCGCAGCGCCAGGAAGACCGGGGCGAGCCGCTGCTGGATCTGGGTGATCGCGGCGGCGTAGATGTCGATCTTCTCGCCGGCGGTGGTCGCGGCCCGGATCTGTTGGACGTAGTCGCGCTCGATCGCCGGGACCGCCTCGGAGGTGCCCGAGAGCGCCGACTCGACGACGGCGCGCACCAGCTCGGGCTTGCGGCCGACCGAGCGGTAGATGGTGTCGACGTGCACGCCGGCCCGCTCCGCGATCCTGTGCACCGTGGTGCGGGCAAATCCTTCGGTGACCAGCAACTGCCGGGCCGCGTCGATGATCGCGGCGCGGGTCTGCACGGCCTGCTCGGCACGCACGGGCGAGTGGTAGCGGCGGGGGTTGACGGGCTCCGGCATCGGGTGCGACTCTACCAGTATTCGCACGAAAGATATTCGTATCAATATGAGGAGTGGTCATCGTGGTCTACGCGTACACCACGGACGTCGACATCGACGCCGACCGGTACCACAAGATCGTCGCCGGCTTCGGTCCGGAGCCGTTCGAGGGGCAGGTCGTGCACCTGTGCGTCCAGAGGCCCGGTGGTGGCCTGCAGTACATCGACGTGTGGGAGTCCAAGGAGCAGTGCGCCGCGGCGTTCCGGGATCGCATCCACCCGGCTGTCGATGTCGCGTTCGGCGGCACCCGACCCCCGGAGCCACGCACCGAGCCGATCGAGGTGATCGACGTCCGGTTCGGCCCGCGATGACCAAGCCGCGCGGGCTCAGCCGATCTCGACGCTGGGGTGGTAGCGCCTGACCCGGTGCAGCGTGTTCTGGTCGGTGTGGTGCATCTCCATGCCGGTCGCGGAGAGCCGGAGCAGTAGGTCGGAGGTGTAGCTGAAGGTGCCGTCGTCGTCGAAGGCGAAGGTGCTGGCGGAGTCCTTGATCTCCGCCCGCTCCATCAGGTAGCGGTTCTGCAGGATGCCGTACGACGGATCGCCGGGCCTGGCGTCGAAGTGGAGGACCCGGTCGCCCGGCTGGGCGTCGCTGCCGGCGAGGATCGCGATCCCGCGGCCGAAGACGACGTTGCGGATCACCTGACCGTGGGCCTTGTCCCACAGCAGGAAGCCGACCTCGTCGTGGAAGGGATCCATGGCCTCCTCGCCATGGCGCCAGGCCGTCATCACGTAGCTCAGGCCCCAGAGCACCTGCTGGCCGTTCTCCTGGATCGGGATGGGCTTGAAGCTGGCCTTCTCGAAGTAGGAGGTGTGGCTCGTCTCGTCGTCCTGGTTGTGGTACGACAGGTCGAGCCCCGCGTTGCCCTCCCACTCGCCGACCAGCGGGGTCAGAGGGCCCAGCTTCCGGGGGCCCTGGACGCTGACGCCGTCGGTCGCCGGGCTGCTGACAGTCGTGCTCATCTGTGTCTCCGCTCAGTGGATGTGCGATCGCCGACGGCGCACGGGACGTCGACGATCTCCTGGCAGGTCAAGCTCACCTTCTCGCAAAGTATTGCTTAGTGCAAGACTTGCTTCATGCACAAGAAAGGCATCCAGATCCTCCGCGGCCGGGCGAGTCGCTCAGAAGGGCAGTCGGCCGGGCGAGTCGCCGTCGGCGGCCAGGGACTCATGGAGCTTGCTCAGAGCGGCCGCGCAGGTCGCCCGCTCGGCGGGGTCGAGGCGGTCCAGCGCCCGGCTGAGCTCCCGGCGCCGGCGGGTGCTCACCTGCCGGACGACGCGCGCCCCGGCGTCGGTCAGCTCGAGAGTGACGACGCTGCGGTTGTCGGGGTCGGCTCCCCGGACGAGGTGGCCGGAGGCGTCCAGCCGGTCGGCCAGCCGGGTGACCGAGGAGCCCACGATGCCCAGGGCCTGGGCGCACCGCGTCGAGCTCGAGCGACCGAGCTCGTGCAGCACCAGCAGGAGGCGGAACTGGGGCAGTGACACCTCGAGGCTCTCCACGCTGCGCAGCGCTACCCCGACGAGGTCCCGCGTCGCGACCTCGAAGGCCACCAGCTCGTCGACCGACGTCTTCGCCGGCCTCCCTCGTCCCACGCCGCGAGTATGGCACGGTCCAGGACGTCGCCGGGGGAGGCCGCTGCGAGGGTCGTCGAGGTCGATGCTCTCACCAGAGCGATGATCTCGACGGTGTACTTCTCGCCCCTTCGGCAGCGACGTAGGCTGGCCGGACGCGAGCAGACGCCAGTACGACTGGATGGTTCGTGCGGCGAGGAGCAGGAGCATCCCGCCGCGCCAGCGATGGAGGAGAGCCGATGCGTGCAGTCACCTTCGTGAGGAACGGGACCGTCGAGGTCCTCGACAAGCCGGTACCCGAGATCGAGCCCCACCAGGTGCTGCTGCGCGTCGGTGGGGCGGGCCTGTGTCACTCGGACCTGCACATCATCCACATGGGGGATGAGAGCCCGCTCGTCGGCAGCACGCTCGGGCATGAGGTCGCGGGCGTGGTGGAGACGATCGGCGCCGGTGTCGAGGGTTGGAGCGCGGGCGACGCCGCACTCGTCTCGGTGGTGTTGAGCTGTGGCGGCTGCCGGGAGTGCCTGGCAGGCCGGGACAACCAGTGTCAGGTGGTCGCCCCCCGCGGGTCGCTCGCCCCGCTCTCGCCCGGCATCGGCAGTCCAGGTGGCATGGCCGACTACATCGCCGTCGACGCTCGCCACCTGGACCCGATCGGCGACCTCGATGTCGTCGCCGCGGCTCCGCTCGCTGACGCCGCGGTGACCCCGATGCACGCGATCTCGAGCGTGCGCGACCGACTCGGCGGGGACACGACGGTGGTCACCATCGGCCTCGGTGGCCTCGGACTGCAGCTGCTGGCCACCACGACGGGCGCCAGGATCCTCGCGTTGGACACGGATCCGGTGAAGCTCGGGACCGCGGAGGCGCACGGCGCCGACCTGGCCATCCCGAGCGACGCGGACGCCGCGGCCCGCATCCTCGAGGAGACGGGCGGCCGGGGCGCCGACGTCGTGCTCGACTACGTCGGCGCCCAGCCGACCGTGGATCTGGCGCTCGCGGTGATCGCGGGCGGCGGCGCCATTCGCTTCGTCGGGCTCGGCGGCGGCTCCTTCACCTATGCGGCGGACACGAGCGAGCTGCCCTGGGGCGTGAACATCGAGCGTGCCTATGGCGGCACCCGCTCGGATCAGCGTCAGGTGATAGCGCTGGCGCAGGCAGGCAAGATCGAGGCCGACGTGATCCGCTACTCCCTCGACGACGCCGTGCAGGCCTTCGCCGATCTCGAGGCCGGCAAGGTGCCCGGCCGCGCTGTGCTGGTGCCGTAGCCGACCGCCGGTCCGGTTCTGGCGACGGCATCGACCGCGCCGGCGCCAGGTGGCAAGATCGGGTCCAGGCCGGATGTGCTGTCTGAGGCCAGGAGGGCGAGTGGACGATCCCGAGGCGGCGGTGGCTGCGACCGGCCCGTCGCAGCAGGTGCTGGCGTCACCGGCCAAGGCGGCGATCTTCCTGGTCGTCACCGTCCGCGGAGGTGCGGAGAAGGCCGTCGGGGAGCTGCTGGCCGACGTGTCCGGCCTGACCCGCGCCGTCGCGTTCCGCGCACCCGAGGACGAGCTGACCTGCGTGGTCGGGATCGGGGCCGGGCTGTGGGACCGGCTGTACGACGGGCCGCGACCGGCCGGGCTGCATCCGTTCCAGGCGCTCGCCGGCCCGGTGCACTCCGCCGTCGCCACCCCCGGTGACCTGCTCTTCCACCTGCGCGCCCGCCGGATGGACCTCTGCTTCGAGCTGGCCCACCAGCTGGCGATCCGGCTGACCGGGCTCGGCGAGATCGTCGACGAGGTGCACGGCTTCCGCTACTTCGACGAGCGTGACCTGCTCGGCTTCGTGGACGGCACCGAGAACCCCGACGGGGAGGACGCCGTGGCCGCGGTGCGGATCGGCGACGAGGACCCTGCGTTCGCCGGTGGCAGCTACGTGGTCGTGCAGAAGTACCTGCACGACCTGGGGCGCTGGGACGGCCTGTCGGTGGAGGAGCAGGAGCGGATCATCGGTCGCCACAAGCTCAGCGACATCGAGCTGCCCGACGACGTCAAGCCGTCGGACTCCCACGTCGCGCTGAACACGATCGTCGACGACGACGGCACCGAGCGTCAGATCGTGCGCGACAACATGCCGTTCGGGCGGGTCGGGTCGGGGGAGTTCGGCACCTACTTCATCGGGTACGCCGCGACGCCCGATGTGATCGAGCGGATGCTGCGCAACATGTTCCTCGGCGATCCGCCCGGCAACTACGACCGGATCCTGGACTTCTCCACCGCGGTCACCGGCGGGCTCTTCTTCGTGCCCACCGCCGACCTGCTGGAGGACCCCGGTCCCCGGGAGCCGTCCACCACGACCACCACCGAGCCCCCCGTCGCCGAGCACGCTGTCGGAGCCGGCTCCCTGGGTATCGGAAGCCTGAAGAGGAGTGGCACATGAACAACCTGCATCGCGAGCTCGCCCCCGTCTCCGACGCCGCCTGGGCGGAGATCTAGGCGGCGGCCCGGCGTACCTTCACCCGGCACATCGCCGGTCGCCGCGTGGTCGACCTGGTCGGCCCGGCCGGCCCCGAGCTGTCCGCCGTGGGCACGGGACACCAGCGCCGGCTGGACCCGCCCGGCGATGGCGTGATCGCGCACCAGCGCGAGGTGCAGCCGGTCGTCGAGCTGCGGGCGCCCTTCACGGTGACCCGGGACGCCGTGGACGACGTCGAGCGCGGCTCGAAGGACTCGGACTGGCAGCCGGTGAAGGACGCTGCCAAGGCGATCGCCTTCGCCGAGGACCGCGCGATCTTCCACGGCCTGGCCACCGCCGGGATCACCGGCATCGTCACCAGCAGCTCCAACCTCCCGCTGGCGCTGCCTTCCGACGTCCGCGAGCTGCCGGATGCGGTGGCCCGCGCGGTCAGCGCGTTGCGACTGGCCGGTGTGGACGGGCCGTACAGCCTGCTGCTCTCCGCCGAGGCCTATACCGAGGTCGCCGAGACCACCGACCACGGCTACCCGATCCGCGACCACCTGGCCCGGCTGCTCCCGGGCGGGGAGATCATCTGGGCGCCCGCGCTGGCCGGCGCGCTGCTGGTCTCCACCCGCGGTGGCGACTACGAGCTGCACCTCGGCCAGGACGTCTCGATCGGCTATCTGTCTCACGACGCCGAGGGGATCGAGCTGTACCTGCAGGAGTCGATGGGCTTCCTCGCGCTCACCGCCGAGTCCAGCGTCGCTCTCAACGGCGGTTGACTCAGCCGTTCAGAAGATCAGCCAGGACAGCCGCCTGGCTGATGTCGCTGCGTTTGGAGGCGGTGAGCAGGGTCAGCGTGCCGTGCCGCGCCGTCTCGTGCAGCTCGGCGAGCGCGCCGGCCCTCTCTGGCTCCTCCAGCTCGCCGAGGTAGCGCTTGGTGAACTCGGCAAGCTTGTCGGGATCGTGGGAGTACCACTTCCGCAGCTCGGTCGAGGGCGCGACCGCCTTGCACCATCGGTCGAGGTCCGCCCGCTCCTTGCTCAGCCCGCGTGGCCAGACCCGGTCCACCAGGACTCGCTGACCGTCGTCCGGCTCGGGAGGGTCGTAGGCGCGTCGTACTCGAACGTGCGGCGTCTTCGTCGCCATGCTCCTCACCGTACGCCGGCATCATCCGGACCGCTGACCCGTCCACTCTTTTCTTGATTCTTTCAAGAAAATGCGTCAGGGTACGGGTATGCGCACGACGGAGCAGGAGCAGCGACTGCGGCAGGTGGGCCTGCGGGTCACCCGGCCCCGGCTGGCCGTGCTCGACGCCGTGCACGCACATCCGCATGCCGACACCGACTCAATCATCGGGGCGGTGCGCCAGCACCTGCCCGAGGTCTCGCACCAGGCCGTCTACGACTCGCTCAACACGCTGACCGCGAGCGGTCTCGTCCGCCGCATCCAGCCGCTCGGCACGGTAGCCCGGTACGAGTCGCGCGTGGGCGACAACCACCACCACGCGGTCTGCCGCTCGTGCGGCTCGATCACGGACGTCGACTGCGCCGTCGGCGACGCCCCGTGCCTGTCCGCCGCCGACGACAACGGCTTCGTCATCGACGAGGCGGAGGTCATCTACTGGGGCCAGTGCCTGCGCTGCTCCGGCGGCGGGTGAGACGGCCCTCGTTTCGCAACGTCCACCCACAACCAAGTCCATCGGTGAACCAGCCTCCTGTTCCTCGTCCCACGCAACGTCCACACAACAACCAAGTTTGTCGGTGAACCAGCCTCCTGTTCCCCGTCCCACGCAACGTCCACACAACAACCAAGTTCGGAAGGAAGCACCTGTGTCCGACACGCCTGACGCAGTCATCGGAGAGATCAACGAGAGCACGGCCGGGCAGTGCCCCGTCATGCACGGCAAGGTCGCTCATCCCACCCAGGGTGGCGCCAACCAGGGCTGGTGGCCCAACCGGCTCAATCTGAGGATCCTGGCCAAGAACCCGGCCGAGTCCAACCCGCTGGGCGCCGACTTCGACTACGCGGCCGCGTTCAACGCCCTCGACCTGGCCGCCGTCAAGACCGACATCGCCGCGGTGCTGACCGACTCCCAGGACTGGTGGCCGGCCGACTTCGGCAACTACGGCCCCTTCATGGTCCGGATGGCCTGGCACGCCGCGGGCACCTACCGCGTCCAGGACGGCCGCGGCGGCGCGGGCGCGGGTCAGCAGCGGTTCGCCCCGCTGAACAGCTGGC
>CAZTHV010000063.1:0-12760 GCA_964613165.1 uncultured Marmoricola sp. | reverse complement strand
CGCTGGTCGGCGCCGAATGGCACGGCCGGCACCGCTTCCTGGAGACCAACCGCCGGCTGCTGGAGGAGGCCGCCGAGATCGAGCACCGGGCCCGTCGGCGCGATCTCGTGGTCGACGAGGAGACCCTGGTCGACTTCTACGATCGGGTGCTCCCCGGCGACATCGTCTCCGGCGCCCACTTCGACGCCTGGTGGAAGCAGGAGCGGCGGCAACGACCCGAGCTGCTGACCTTCGACCCGGCGATGCTGGTGCGGGACGCGGCCGCCGAGGTGACCGAGCGGGACTTCCCGCGCGAGTGGCGCGACGGCTCGCTGGCGCTGTCGCTGGCCTACCGCTTCGAGCCGGGCGCCGAGGAGGACGGTGTCAGCATCGAGGTGCCGCTGGCGACTCTCAACCAGCTCCACGACGACGCCTTCTCCTGGCACGTCCCGGGTCTGCGCGAGGAGCTGGTGGTGGCGCTGATCCGCTCGCTGCCCAAGCAGCTCAGGGTGAACTTCGTGCCGGCGCCCAACGTGGCCCGCGCGTTCCTGCAGGCGGTGCCGCCGTCGGAGGAGCCGCTGACCGAGGCGCTGGCGCGCTACCTGCGGTCGACCACGGGCGTGCACGTGCCGGCTGAGTCCTGGGACTGGTCCAAGGTGCCGGAGCACCTGCGGCCCACGGTCCGGGTGGTCGACGAGTCCGGGACGGTCGTCGCTGCCGGCAAGGACCTGGCAGAGCTCAAGGCACCGTTGCGGCCGGCCGTCGCCCAGGCGATGGCCGACGCGGCGATCGACGCCCAGCTGACGGCGACGGGGGAGACCCGGTGGACCTTCGGGACGATCCCGGCGACCTTCAGCCAGGTCCGGGCCGGGCACGAGGTGCGCGGCCACCCGGCGCTGGTCGACGAAGGGACGACGGTCGGCCTCCAGGTCGTCGGGACCGAGCGCGAGCAGACCGCGCTGCACCGCCGCGGCGTACGCCGGCTGCTGGCGCTGAGCCTCCGGCCGGTGGACCTGCTCGCCGGGCTCGACAACGCCGCCAAGCTCGCGCTGTCCGGCTCGCCGTACCCCTCGGCGGCCGCCCTCCTCGACGACTGCGTCCTCGCGGCGCTGGGGGAGCTGGTCGGGGAGACGGACGAGGTGCGCGACCAGCATGCCTTCGACCGGCTGCGCACCACCGCGGAGGCCGAGGTCGAGGACCGTGCCCGAGGCGTGCTCGCGCTGGTGCTCCGAATCCTCGCCGACTGGCGCGAGATCGACCGCAAGCTGCAGGGCCGGGTGGACCTGGCGTTGCTGTCGTCGATGTCCGACCTGCGCGATCACCTGGCGCGGCTGCTCGCACCGGGGTTCGTCGGTGCGGCGGGAGCGGTCGCGCTGCGCGGCTACCCGCGCTATCTGGCCGCGGTCGCCGAGCGCCGCACCCGGCTCGCCGGCGAGCCCGGGCGCGACCAGCAGCTGATGCAGCGGGTGCAGCCCTTCCAGGACGCCTGGCGGCACCGGGTGGACGCACTGCCCGACGGCCGCCCGCCGGACGACGACCTGGTCCGGCTGCGCTGGATGATCGAGGAGTTCCGGGTGTCGCTGTGGGCCCAGCACCTCGGCACGCCGTACCCGGTCTCCGAGCAGCGGCTGCAGAAGCTCCTGTAGTGCGCCGGGCCGGGAGCGCCTCACGGCGCGTGGCCGCTCGTAGCGGCTGAATGTGGGACCCGGGGCTGCCGCGGCCCGGCGCGTGCAGAAGTCTAGCCGGAGCCGCACACCGCCGCCTACAGCTCGCCGCGCAGCTCCAGCCGCCCGGCGTGCTCGAGCTGGCCGGCCAGGGTCATCAGCCGGGCCGCCGAGAGGTCCGTGGCATAGGTGGAGGCGCCGTCGACCTCCGAGTGAGCCCGTCCGGCCGCCGAGACGCGGGCGAAGGCCGCGGCGCGGAAGAGGGTGTCGGCGAAGTCGCCCTCCACGACGCCGCGCAGCACCGCGTCGACGAGGTGCCGGACCTCGTCCGGCCCGGGTGGGTGCTCGATGCCGGAGATCGCGTCCGCCACCGGAGCGAGCGAGCTGCCCAGGTCGTACTCGGCGGCGGCCGTCCGCGGGTCGGCGTGCACCCAGGCACGCAGCACATAGAGCCGCCACAGCACGCCCGGCAGCGTGTCCGGCCCGGCTCCCGACCACAGCTCGGCGAGCATGTCGAGGCCCTCCGAGTCGGCGAGATGCACCACTCGCTGGACCAGCTCCTCGTCCGCTCTCCCGCGTGCCCCCCGGACCAGCGCGCTCGCGGCCCGCTCGGCGGCCTCGGCGAGGACCGCCGGGTCGGTGCCGGTCGTCTCGATCGCCTCGAAGCGGCCGGCGCCGGGCAGGGCCGGACGGTGGTGGGGGCGGCTGTTCACGTCACCAACGTACGTCGGGCGTCTCGCCGGAGCGGCCAGGCTCAGCGTGGCTCCGGGCTCAGCGCAGCCGCGGCGCCGCGGCGCGGACCATGTCGGCCATCGGCTCCTGGCCCGCTGGGTAGTTGTAGTCCTGCCCGGAGCTGTCCATCCGGAGCGTGGTGATCCGGGTGCCGTCGACGACGGTGCCGAAGGCATGGAAGCGGCCGACGTCGTCGCTGCCGGGCGGCAGCCAGCTGACGAGGTACCAGGAGCCCTTGCCGGCGTCCGTCTCGACGGGCGTCAGCGCGCCGACCTTGACCCGCTTGCCCTCGACCGCGCCGCGGCACTTGCCGTGCCACGAGCGCAGCACCGTCGCCGCCCGGTCGGCGGTCGCGGTGTCGGGGAACTCGGCGATCTGCTGGGCGGCGCTGTCGTCGGAGTCGTCGGGTGGGTACCACGTGCGCTGCACCACCTCGGTCGCGCCGATGCTGGTCAGATCGAACTTCGCGCAGACCCCGAAGGCGTCGGCGTCCGCGGCACCGGTCTCGCCGTCGCGCCACTCCCACTCGTCGTTGAGTCCGGGGACGGTCTCGGTCGGCAGCAGCCGGTCGGTCAGGGAGCCGAAGTGCTCGGCCGGCGGGGTGGTGGTCTCGGGGGCCGCGGGCGCCGTCGTCGCCGGGGTGGTCGCCGGAGCCGGGTCGGCCGGGGTGGTCGGCTCGTCGTCGCCGCAGCCGGTCACGACGCCGAGCAGCATGAGGGCGAGAGCAGCCCACAGAACGGGAGCGAGCCGGGCGGAACGACGCGGGGAAGGCATGTGTCCACAGTAGAGACAGATCACACCGGCAGCCGCCCGTCGGCCGCGGCGTGTCCGGCTAGGGTGGCGGCGACTCGGCCGATCGGAAGGAGCACCGGCATGGCGGCCACCTCATCTGGGCACGGCGGCAGTGGACGTCGTCGCGCCGGGATGGCCCTGGCGCTCGCTGCGCTCGCTCTCACCGCCGCCTGTTCGTCGGGCGACGCCGAGCCGGCGCCACCCGCGCCCTCCGTCCCGGCCGGTCCCGCCCTGCTGACCGTGGCGGTCTACGGCCCGCCGCCGGTCATCACGGCGTACGCGAAGATCGCCGCCGACTTCTCGGCCAAGAACCCCGACACGGTCGTGAACATCCGGCCGTACGACACCCATGAGGCGCTGACGACCGCGCTGGACGACAAGCTGGCGGCGGGCACGCCACCGGACGCCTTCCTGGTCGACCAGAGTGACCTGACCTGGCTGCGTGAGTCCAAGGCGATCAGCCGCCTGGACGGACTGCTGGCCGAGCGCGGCGTGGACTTCGGCGACGGGTACCAGCGCGACGCGCTGGAGGCGTTCAGCGCCGACAACGGCCTGCAGTGCATGCCGGTCGATGCCTCGCCGCTCGTCGTCTACTACAACACCTCCCTGGTCAACCTGGCCCAGCTCACCGAGCCCGGGGACTCTCCGGTCAACGCCCAGACCGGGTGGAACGTCGACCAGTTCGAGGCCGCGGCGCGGCAGTCCGTGCGCCCCGGCGTCCGCGGCCTGTACGTTGCTCCGGCGGTCGACCAGATCGCCCCCTTCATCTGGTCCAACGGCGGCGAGGTCGTCGACGACCAGGACGCGCCCACCACGCTGACGCTGGCGGACGACGGCAGCGCCGAGGCGCTCGAGCGCCTGCTGGAGATCGTCCGCGACCCGCAGCTCACCTTCAACCAGCGCCAGCTGGAGCGCCGCTCGGCTGTCGCCCGCTTCCGCTCCGGCCAGCTGGCGATGATCCTCGGTCACCGCGCTCTCACCCCGACCCTGCGTGTGCAGGAGGACCTCAGCTTCGACGTCATGCCGATGCCCAGGATGGGCTCCCGGGCGACCTCGGGCACGATGACGGGACTGTGCCTGAGCAAGTCCTCCGAGCAGGTGAAGCAGACCGCCGACTTCCTGGCCTACGCGGTCTCCGACGAGGCCAGTGCGCTGCTCGCCGCGACCGGCTACGCCACACCGACCAACGTGGACGTGGTCAACTCCGACGCGTTCACGCAGCCGGACCTCCAGCCGGCCAACGCCGCCGTCTTCTCCAGCCAGGTGCGCAACATCCGGCTGCTGCCGTCGGTGGACACCTGGCCGGATGTCGCGGCCAGGACCTCCGAGCTGTTGACCGGGCTCTTGTACGACCCGGTGATCGAGCCGCTCGACGGCCGGTTGAAGGCGATCGACGCGGCGTCGGCACCGCTGTTCACCCCGGTGCCCTTGCCGAGCCCCAGCCCGTCGCCCTAGGTCGCCGCTCAGGAGGCGGCGGAGGGGTGCCGGATCGCCTCGCAGAGGATCGGGCCGATCAGGTCGATCTGCCATTGCCGAGCACCCAGCCGGGACAGCTCGGCGGCGACGGCTCGGTCGAGATCGGTGTCGTCGGCGTCCGGTGGCGTCCAGAGCACCCGGCGCAGCGAGTCCGGGGTCAGCAGGTTCTCGACCGGGACCTGGCGCTCCTCGCTCAGCACGGCGATGCGGCCGCGCGCGACGTTGAGCCGGCCGGCGGCGACCGGGTCTCGTTCGGCCCAGACCCGGATCTGCGGCGGCCCGTCGGAGCGCGTGGCCGCCGGCGGCAGATCCTTGTCGGTCAGCGCGCGGGCCCGCTTGAGAGCGTCCACCCACTCGTCGGCGTGGCGGCGCGCGCCGCGGCCGTGGAACCCGGGGGTCTGCAGCAGCAGGGCGCGGTTGGTCGGCATCGCGTTGGCCACCGCGATGATCGCCGAGTCGGGGATCAGCCGGCCCGGCGTGGTGTCCAGAGAGGCCGCCAGGGCGTCACGGGCGGTCCAGAGCTCGCGGACCGCGGCCAGCGCGCGCCGGCTCTTGGCCTTGTGGATGCCGGAGGTACGCCGCCAGGGGTCCTGCCGGGTGGCCGGCTCGAAGTCCAGCAGGTGCTCGAACTCCTGCCGGGCCCACTCGTCCTTGCCCGACTCGGTGAGCTGGCCGGCGAGCACGTCGCGCAGCTCGATGAGGACCTCGACGTCCAGGGCGGCGTACTCCAGCCACGGCTCGGGCAGCGGGCGCTTGGACCAGTCGGCGGCCGAGTGCTCCTTGCGCATGGTCCGCTCCAGGATCACCTCGACCAGAGTGGCCAGCCCGACGCGGGGGTAGCCGAGCAGCCGTGCCGCCAGCTCGGTGTCGAAGAGGGCGCGCGGTCTCAGGCCGATCTCCCGGAGGCAGGGGAGGTCCTGGGTGGCCGCGTGCAGGATCCACTCGGCGTCGCCGATCGCCTGGTCGAGTCCGCCGAGGTCGGGGAACCCGATGGGGTCGATCAGCGCGGTGCCGGACCCGGCCCGGCGCAGCTGCACCAGGTAGGCCCGCGAGGAGTAGCGGTAGCCCGAGGCGCGCTCCGCGTCCAGGGCCACGGGCCCTGAGCCGGTGCGCACGGCGTCGACGACCTCGGACAGCGCCGAGGGCGTGTCCACGATCCCGGGTAGTCCGTCGCGCAGCGTCAGCAGGGGAGGCGGTGCCTCCTCGGTCTCCTGCTCGGTTGCGGGTGGTGCCTGTCCGGTATCACTCATCTGGCCGGGACCTAGGAGCCGCGCTGGCCGCGTCGCGACGGGATGGTGGCGACCCCGGCCGGCACGGGCGGCAGCCCCGCGGCCGTGCAGAGCAGCTCGCCCCAGGCCTCGACGTGCCCGGTCAGGTCACCGACCGGTGTCCAGGAGGCGCGGATCTCGATCTGGGCCGTCGCGGGCTCCCCGGCCATCCCGCCGAAGCTCTCCGAGGCGACGCTGGTCACCGTGCCCGAGGGGACGGTGTACTCGGCGCCGTGCGCCTCCAGTGCCTCGGTCAACCAGGTCCAGCCGACCGCGGCGAGCAGCGGGTCGCTGACCAGCTCGGGATCGATGTCGGCGCGGATATAGGCCACGCACCGGAAGGTGCCGTTCCAGGCGTCGTTGCCCGCGGGATCGTGCAGCAGCACGATCCGTCCGGTGGCGACGTCCTCCCCGGACACCGTCACGTCGGCGGAGAGCGCCGAGGCGTACGGCGCGATCCGCTGCGGCGCCGGCATCTCCTCGACCAGCACCTCCGGCCGGAAGCTCGCCTCGCGCAGCTGTCGGACGGCACGCTCGAACTCGGCCGGCGCCTGGTCGAGGTGGCGTTCTCGAGATGCGGGCATGGCTTCAGCGTAAGTTGCCCCGGCCGATCCCGCTCCCCGACTCGCCGCCCTGACCTGCGAAGATCGCCCCATGGCTGCCTCCGCCTCACCGACCGTCGCCGACTCCGCCTTCCTGCGGGCCGCCCGCGGAGAGGACGTGCCGCACACCCCTGTCTGGTACATGCGGCAGGCGGGCCGCTCGCTGCCGGAGTATCGCGCGGTCCGCGAGGGAATCAGCATGCTCGAGTCCTGCATGCGGGCGGACCTGGTCACCGAGATCACGCTGCAGCCGGTGCGGCGGTACGCCGTGGACGCGGCGATCTTCTTCTCCGACATCGTGCTGCCGCTCAAGGCGATCGGGGTCGATCTGGACATCGTCGCGGGCGTGGGCCCGGTCGTCGCCCGGCCGGTCCGGACTCTCGAGGACGTCGCGGCGATCCCGGACCTGACACCCGAGCACGTGCCCTATGTGACCGAGGCGATCCGGCAGCTCGTCGCCGAGCTCGGCCCCACCCCGCTGATCGGCTTTGCCGGGGCACCGTTCACCGTGGCGTCGTACCTCGTGGAGGGCGGTCCGTCCAAGGACCACGCCAAGACCAAGGCGATGATGTTCGGCGCTCCCGACGTCTGGGACGCGCTGCTGAGCAAGATCGCCGCCGTGTCGACGGCCTACCTGCGGGTCCAGGTCGAGGCGGGAGCCAGCGCGGTCCAGCTCTTCGACTCCTGGGCCGGCGCGCTGTCCCGGGACGACTACCGGACCTCGGCGCTGCCGTACTCGACCCGGGTCCTGGAGGCCATCGACGGCGTGCCGCGGATCCACTTCGGGGTCGGCACCGGCGAGATCCTCGACCTGATGGGGGAGGCGGGCGCCGAGGTCGTCGGGGTCGACTGGCGGGTCCCGCTGGCCGACGGCATCCGCCGGGCCGGTGGCCGTGCGGTCCAGGGCAATCTCGACCCGACGCTGGTCTTCGCCCCGGCCGAGGTGATGCTCGCTCGCGCCGATGAGATCCTCGAGGCGGGGCGGACCGCTCCCGGCCATATCTTCAACCTGGGCCACGGCGTGCTGCCGTCCACCGACCCGGACCAGCTCGCCCGGCTCACCGACCACGTGCATGAGGCGAGCGCCCGGACCTGAGCCCGCCGAGGTCGAGGGGCGCCTAGGACGTCTCCGCCCGCGGTCGCCTGGCGCGGCGCAGCAGCCAGAGGACGGCCAGCGCGGCGCCGAGGACCGCCGCGAAGGGCAGCACGGCGCCGAGCGCGGTCGCACTCACCGACAGCGTCGTGACCAGCGCGTGCCAGCCGCGCTCCAGGCCGCCGAGGAAGCCGGTGTGGGTGATCTCGTCGGGCTCCGGACGGCTCAGCTCCAGGGTGATGGTGGCCTGAGCGGTCTGGTCGGCGAGCCACTCCTGCTGGCTGAGCAGCGAGTCGAGATCCGCCTGGCGGCTGCTGAGCTGCTTCTCCACAGCGATCACGTCGGCCACGGTCGCGGCCCGGTCCAGCAGGCGGCGCAGGCTGGCCACGCTCGCCGCCTGCGCCTTCACCCGCGCGTCCACGTCGAGGACCTGCATGGTGACGTCCTCGGCGTTCTGCTGGCGGCTGCGCAGGGTGCCGAGCCCGGCCAGCCGGTCCATCGCCTCCGCCATCCGGTCCGCGGGGACCCGGAGTGTGAGGGCGACGTGCTCCATGCGGCCCCGGTCGTCGGATCTGGACCGCTCGTCGGCGATATGCCCGCCCAGGGCCGACGTCGTGGACAGCGCCTCGTCGCGTGCTGCGCGCAACCGCTCGGCCGTGACGCGCAGCGAGGCGGTCGAGATGACCGAGCGCGCCTCGTCCTTCGACACCACGGACGCGTTCGCGCCCTCGCCGGCGTCGTAGGCCGCGTCGGATCGGTCGGCCGACAGCCCGCCCGCGGAGGCGGGCTCGGCGGCGGAGTCGGAGGTCCCGCCCTGGCTCGCACACGCCCCCAGCACGACGGCCAGGGCGGCGGATCCCACCAGGATCGAGAGGATGCGCAGTCGTGGGCTCATGCCGCTCTGACGCGGTGACGCGGCCACCGGTTCCCCGGCCGCCACCGGGCCTTTGGCACAGTGGGCGCGTGCAGGAGAGCGAGCCGGGACCCAGGGTCATCGTGGTCGGCGGTGGCATCGCCGGTCTGGCTGCGGCGTACCGCCTCGGCGTCGAGCGACCCGACGCCGAAGTGCTCGTCCTGGAGGGCTCGCCGAGGATCGGCGGCAAGCTGCGGCTGGGCGAGGTGGCCGGCGTCGGCATCGACGTCGGCGCGGAGTCCATGCTCAACCGGCGGCCAGAGGCGGTCGGGCTGGCGGTCGACGCCGACCTCGGCGACGACCTCGTGCACCCGGCCACGATCAGCGCGAGTCTGTGGAGTCGCGGCTCGTTGGTGCCGATGCCGCGCACGCTGATGGGCATTCCCACGGACCTGCGCGCACTGGGCGGGGTGATCTCGCCGGCCGGGCTGTTCCGGGCCCGGCTCGACGCGGTGCTGCCGGCCACCTCGCTCGACGGGGACGTGAGCATCGGACGGCTGGTGGAGGAGCGGCTCGGCAAGGAGATCGTCGACCGGCTCGTCGAGCCGCTGCTCGGCGGCGTGTACGCCGGTCACGCCCGCTCCCTCTCGGCATGCGCCGCCGTGCCGCAGGTCGTCGCGCTCCTGGAGCGAGACCGGTCGCTGGTGAGGGCCGCCGCGGAGGCGATGAGCGCCGCGCCGTCCGGCGTACCGGTCTTCGCGGGGATCGCCGGTGGGCTGGGCCGGCTGCCCGGCGCGGTCGCCCGGGCCAGTGGAGCGACGATCCGGACCGGGGCGGCGGTCCGCGACCTGGCCCACCGCGCCGGCGGTGGCTGGACGGTCGTGGTCGGTGAGACCCGCGACCCGGTCCTCGAGCACGCGGACGCGGTCGTCCTGGCCACCCCCGCGCCGGCCACCGCCCGGCTGCTCAGCGACGTCGCGCCCCGAGCCGCGCTGGAGCTGGCCCGCACCGAGTACGCCTCGGTGGCCATCGTCACCCTCGCCTTCCCTGCACGGGGCTTCCCCGAGACGGCCGGCTCGGGCTTCCTGGTGCCGCCGGTGGACGGCCGGGCGATCAAGGGCGCGACCTTCTCCTTCGCCAAGTGGGGGTGGGTGGGCGAGGCCGCGGGGGAGCTGGTGCTCATGCGCGCCTCGCTGGGGCGCTTCGGTGAGGAGCGCTCGCTGCAGCGCACCGACGAGGAGCTGGTCGCGCTCGCGGTGTCAGACCTGCGCGAGGCGATCGGGCTGTCCGTCGAGCCCACCGACAGCCACGTGCAGCGCTGGGGCGGTGGGTTGCCGCAGTACTTCGTCGGTCATCTCGACCGCGTCGCCGCCGTGCGGGCCGAGGTGGGCCGTCTCCCGGGGCTCGCCGTCTGCGGCGCGGCGTACGACGGGCTGGGCATCCCCGCCTGCATCGCCTCGGCCGACCGCGCCGTCGCCGAGATCCTGCCCGACCTGCCCGTGGCCGGCTGACCACCGGGAGGGACAATGGCGACATGGCTGTGAGGAACGCGCGTGCGCTGAACGACACCATCCGCTACACGATGTGGTCGGTCTTCCGGCTGCGCGACCTGATCGGCGACGACGATCGCGCCGCGATGGCGAGCGAGGTCGAGGCGCTGCTGGAGGACCTCGCCGCCGAGGACGTCGTGGTGCGCGGGCTGTACGACGTCGCCGGGCTGCGGGCCGACGCGGACCTGCTGCTGTGGACCCACGCCGCGACCTCGGACGCGCTGCAGTCGGCGTACCACCGGCTGCGGTCCACCGCTCTCGGCCGCCGGCTGGACCCGGTGTGGTCGCAGATGGCGCTGCACCGTCCGGCGGAGTTCAACAAGAGCCACATCCCGGCGTTCCTGGCCGACGACGAGGCCCGTGGCTACGTGTGCGTCTACCCGTTCGTGCGCTCCTACGAGTGGTACCTCCTCGAGGACGCCGACCGGCGCAAGATGCTCGCCGACCACGGCAAGATGGGCCGTGACTACCCCGACGTGCGCGCCAACACGGTCGCCTCGTTCGCGCTGGGCGACTACGAGTGGATCCTCGCCTTCGAGGCCGACGAGCTGCACCGGATCGTCGACCTGATGCGCCATCTGCGCGGCTCCGAGGCCCGCCGCCACGTCCGTGAGGAGATCCCCTTCTACACCGGCCGCCGGGTCTCTCCCGCGGAGCTGCTCGCCGCACTGCCCTGATCGTCGAGGCGGCGCGGATTCACTCTTATGGAGATGAGTTTGGGCCGCCTCGGCGACACCAGGCGATGAGGACGAGCCGCCTCGGCGTACGACGGCAGGTGGAACCGAGATGATCGACGATGCGTCTCAGGGCCATGCGGGTGCTGGGGATGGTCGTGATCGCGGCGGTGCTGGTGTCCGGGTGCGGGTCGGCGGGGGAGCCCGAGCCCGGCGACGAGCCGGGTCATGTCGCCGGCTCGGTGAGCGCCTCGCCGACGCCCGTGGCCGGAATGCCGACGCGGATCCCGGCGGCGGACGGCGAGGTCCAGACCTCGGGTCTGGTCCTGGTGATGGACACCGGGCGGCCGGAGCTGTGCGCCGGTCCGGTGGCGACCTCGCTGCCGCCGCAGTGCGGCGGCCCGCCGATCGTTAACTGGGACTGGGAGAAGCAGGGTCAGGGCATGTACGAGTCGTCCGGGAAGCTCCGCTGGGGCTCCTTCTGGCTCGCCGGCACCTTCGACGGCACCTCCTTCACGGTCACCGAGACGATCCCGGCCCCGCTGTACGACGCCCGTGCGGACTTCGACGAGCCGGACTTCGCCACGCCCTGCCCGGAGCCGGAGGGCGGCTGGCGGGTGCTGGATCCGGCGAAGGCCACCGACGACTCCATGGACGCGGTCTTCGCGGCGGCCGGGCGGCTGCCCGGCTATGCCAACGCCTGGATGGACCGGTCGCGGATCCCCGCCGACGCGCCCGAGGAGCGGGCGAACGACCCCGCGCTGGTGACCGTCAACGTGCAGGTGACCGGTGATGTCGCCCCCGCCGAGCGGGCGCTGCGGAAGATCTGGGGCGGGGCGCTGTGCGTGACGCGGGCCGAGCACACCGAGGCCGAGCTGCAGACGATCCAGCACACGCTGATGCGCCTGCCCGGGATCATGACGGCTAGCAGCGGCCGCGACCGGGTCGAGGCGACCGTGCTCTACGACGACGGGTCGCTGCAGCGCTGGGCCGACGCGACGTACGGCAAGGGGCTGGTCGAGGTCAGCTCGGCGCTGCTCCCGGCTCCAGCGTCAGGCTGATCGAGTTGATGCAGTAGCGCTGGTCGGTCGGGGTGTCGTAGCCCTCGCCCTCGAAGACGTGGCCGAGGTGGGAGCCGCAGTGGGCGCAGCGCACCTCGGTGCGAGTCGTGCCGAGGCTGTTGTCGGTGAGGTACTCCACCCGGCCCTCGGCCAGCGGCGCGTAGAACGACGGCCAGCCGCAGTGCGACTCGAACTTGGTCTCCGAACGGAACAGCTCGGTGCCGCAGGCTCGGCAGCGGTAGACGCCGACGGTCTTGGTGTCGGTGTACTCGCCGGTGAACGGTCGCTCCGTCCCGGCCTGGCGCAGCACCTGGTACTCCTCGGGGGCGAGCTGCGCGCGCCACTCCGCATCGGTCTTCTCCACCTGGTAACCCATGCCGACAGCCTAGGGTGACGATCATGGCGACCAAAGCGATCGAGGTCGACGCCGCCGGTACGCCGGTCCGGGTGACCAGCCCGGACCGGGTGATCTATCCGGCCACGGACCGCACGCCCGAGGCGAGCAAGCTCGACGTGGTGCGGTACTACCTGGCCGTCGAGGACGGCATCATGCGCGCCCTCGGCGACCGGCCGGTGGCGTTGGAGCGCTGGACCACCGGAGTCCACGCCGGCATCCGGCTCTCCACGGGGTACGGCGACAAGAGCGACGCGTTCTACTCCAAGCGGGTGCCGAAGGGCGCGCCGGACTACGTGACGTCGACCCGGATCACCTTCCCGAGCGGACGGACCGCCGAGGAGGTCTGCGTCGACAAGCTCGCCACGGTCGCCTGGTGCGCCCAGATGGGCACGATCACGTTCCACCCGTGGCCCACGCGCAGCGACGACAACGACCACCCCGACGAGCTGCGCATCGACCTGGACCCCCAGCCCGGGACGACCTTCACCGACGCGGTCCGCGTCGCCGGCGTCGCCCGTGAGCTGCTGGAGGAGCTGGGCCTGGTCGGCTTCTGCAAGACGAGTGGCAACCGCGGGGTGCACATCTACGTGCGGATCGAGCCGCGCTGGGACTTCGCCGA
>CAZTHV010000062.1:11042-12834 GCA_964613165.1 uncultured Marmoricola sp. | reverse complement strand
GGCCCCGACCCGCGCCGAGGCCTCCGACGTGGCCAACGCGGTGCTGGACGGTGCCGACGCGGTGATGCTCTCCGGCGAGACCAGTGTGGGGGAGTACCCCATCGAGACGGTCGAGACGATGGCCCGGATCCTCGCCTCCACCGAGAACCACGAGCTGCACCACATGGCGGCGATCGACTGGCAGCCCAAGACCCGGGGCGGCGTCATCGCCAAGGCCGCGGCCGAGGTCGCCGAGCGGGTCGGCGCGAAGTACCTGGTCGCCTTCACCCAGAGTGGAGACTCCGCGCGCCGTCTGGCCCGCTACCGCAGCTCGATCCCGGTGCTGGCCTTCACCCCTGAGGCCCAGGTCCGCTCCCAGCTCTCGATGACCTGGGGCGTCGAGACCTTCAAGGTCAAGCCCGTCGCACACACCGACGAGATGGTCCGCACCGTCGACGAGCAGCTCCTCGTCATCGGCCGCGTCGAGGAGGGCGACCTCGTGGTGATCATCGGCGGCAGTCCGCCCGGCATCCCCGGCTCCACCAACGCGCTGCGCATCCACCGCATGGGCGACGCGATCAACGAGGTGACGCCGGCCTACAAGCGCGCCTGAGACGCGGCAGCCGCCGGGTGCACGCGGCGACGTGCTCGAGGCGCTCGTCCCACCGGGCGGCACATCAGCGGGCGACGTCGGCCGGAGGGTGGACGACGCGTGCGGCGTGCAGCCGGGCGTGGGCGATGGCAGCCGGGGTGTCGTCGAAGATGTGTCGTTCGTGGGCGAGACGGTCGTGGACGCCGAGCTCGCGCAGCACCTGCTCGTGCTGGTGGCGTACGCCGGACAGCAGCACGGTGATGCCGCGGCCCTCCAGCCGGGTGACGGTGTCGGCCAGGACGTGCGCCCCGGTCGCGTCGATGGTGGTGACCCGGGCCATGCGCAGCACGACCACGCGGACGTTGCTGACCTCCGCGAGCTCGAGGAGGAAGTCGTGGGCGGCGGCGAAGAAGAGCGGCCCGTCGAGCCGGTAGGCGATGATCTGGTCATCGAGAAGTGACTGCTCCTCGTCGGTGTGGTCCTCGGTGTCCAGCGGGACCTCGTCGAGCTTGGTCGTCCTGGCGGTCTGGCGCAGGGCGATGAAGCCGGCCACCACCAGTCCCAGGATGACCGCGGTGACCAGATCGGACAGCACGGTGGCCGCGGCGGTGATGACCAGGACCGCGGCGTCGCCCCGGGTGGACCGGAGCAGCGCGGCCAGGCTGGACACGCGCACCATGTGCACCGCGGTGGCGATGAGCACCCCGGCCAGCGCCGCGAGCGGGATCGCCGAGACCCAGCGGGCGGCCAGGAGCACCATGACGAGCAGGACGCCGGCATGGACCAGCGCCGCCAGTCGCGAGGTGGCGCCGGCACGGACGTTGACCGCGGTGCGGGCTATCGCCGCCGTGGCCGGGATGCCACCGAACAGCGGCGCCCCGAGGTTGGCGATGCCCTGTCCGACGAGCTCCCGGTCGGAGTCGTGACGCTGGCCCACGCTCATGGCATCGGCCACCGTGGCCGAGAGGAGACTCTCCAGAGCGGCGAGGGCGGCGACGGCCACGGCCGGCAGGATGAGACTGTCCAGGTCGGCCCAGGGCACGGCCGGCAGGCTCGGTGCGGGCAGGCCGGTCGGGATCGCTCCGATCGAGCCGGCCCCGAGGTCGAGGCCCGCGTTGGCGATCGTCGCCAGGACCACCGCCACCAGCGCGCTGGGCACGCCGGGGCGAAGGCGGCCGACCAGCAGGATGAGGCCCACCACCGCGCCGGCGAGCGTGATCG
>CAZTHV010000062.1:10013-11032 GCA_964613165.1 uncultured Marmoricola sp. | reverse complement strand
ACCCCCGGCCGCGGCTGGCCGAGCGAACCCTTCAGCGTGATCGGCGCCCAGGCCGGAGCGGCGATCCAGGCCAGGACGGCGTCCCAGGCGGCGATCAGCACCCGGTCGGCGTGGACCTCCACCCCGAGTGCGGCAGGCACCTGCTGCAGGGCGATGATCGCGGCGATCCCGAGGGTGAAGCCCTCGACCACCGGGACCGGTACGTAGCGGATCACCCGGCCGGCGCCGACGTAGCCGAGACCGATCAGGATCAGCCCGGCGAGCAGACCCACGACGAGAACGCCGTCGGCCCCGTGGATGGCGATGATCGGCACCAGGACCACGGTCATCGCGCCGGTCGGTCCGCTGACCTGCACCCGGCTGCCGCCGAAGGCCGCGGCGAGGGCGCCCGCGACGATGGCGGTGATCAGGCCGGCCGCGGCGCCCATGCCGGAGCTGACTCCGAAGCCGAGCGCGAGGGGGAGGGCGACCAGGCCGACCATGACGCCGGCGGTGAGGTCGCGGAGCGGCCGAGCGTGCATCCAGTCCGTACGCCGGGGGAGCAGGGCCAGGGTGCGCGACCCGGCCCGGTGCAGCAGGCCGGTCATCGGACGCGAGCGATCGAGTGTCGTACCTCGAGGTCGTCGTCGCTGACGTGGATCAGCCCGGACAGTATCCGCCGGGCGGCCAGGAGCAGGTCGCGCACCTCGGGTGCGCTGACGGAGTAGATGACCTCCCCGCCGTCACGGGACGACACCACCAGCTGTGCGCGCCGCAGCACCGCCAGCTGCTGGGAGAGGTTGCTGGGCTCGATCCTGATCTGCTCGAGCAGCTCGTGCACCGCATGGTCGCGCTCGGAGAGCAGCTCGAGGATCCGGATGCGCGCCGGGTGACCGAGCGTCTTGAAGAACTCGGCCTTGGCTTGGTATAGCGGAACGCTCACGTTGTGAAGATTACATGAGTTGCAGAAGTCTTCAAGTTGATCGGCTGGCGCGGACCGCGCCGGCTAGCGCTCCGGATCCACGCCGAGCAGCTGCCCC
>CAZTHV010000062.1:0-10003 GCA_964613165.1 uncultured Marmoricola sp. | reverse complement strand
GCCCCGCCTGGGTCCCGGACATCGCGGGCCGCCCGGCCAGGTCGGCGAGCCGGCTGGCCCGCTCGACGAGCTGCTGGTTGTCGCGGACCGGCTGGGACGGCGCGTAGGTCAGCGTGTCCTCCATCCCGACTCGCAGATGACCGCCGAGGGCCAGAGTCGTGAGGGCGACCGGCAGGCTCGTGCGGCCGATCCCGGTCGCGCTCCAGCTGGTGACCTGGGGTGGCAGGTGCTGCACGGCGGCGACCACGGTCGCAGGTGTTCCGGGCATGCCGCCGGGCACGCCCATCACGAGGTCGCAGTGCACCTTGCCGCCCCAGGGAAGGCCGTGGTCTCGGAGGAGGCGGTCCAGCGCCGCCACCTGGCCGAGGTCGAAGAGCTCGAACTCGGGGACCACGCCGAGGTCCTGGGTGCGTTGGTAGAGATCGACGATGAACGGCCAGGGGTTGGCGAAGACCGCGGTGCCGAAGTTCACCGTGCCCATGGTGAGCGAGCAGGACTGCGGCCTCGCCTCGAGGACCCGCAGCCGGTCCTCGAAGGAGTCGGTGACGCTGCCTCCGGTCGAGAGCTGTACGACCAGGCTGGTGCGCTCGCGCAGTGCCGCCACGGTCTCGGACAGCCGTGTCAGGTCGAGCGTCGAGGCGCCGTGGTCGTCGCGGATGTGCACGTGGACGAGGCCGGCTCCGGCCGCCTCGCAGGCCACGGCTGCGGCCACCAACTGGTCCAGGGTGACCGGCAGGGTGGGCGCCTGCTCGATCGATACCTCGGCACCGGTCGGTGCCACGGTGATCAGGGTGCTCATGGGTTGCTGCCTCCATCGTGTTCACGGGGTACGACGACCACGCCTCGTGCGGTCGTCGCGGTGAGCGGCTCGGCGAGTCGGGTCGACCGGTCGCCGTCGACCCGGCGGGCGACCACCGTCAGCTCGAAGTCGAGATGGCGGCTGCGCCGCCCACGACGGATCACCGTGGCCGTCGCCTCGACCACGTCACCGGCTCGCACGGGCGCACGGAATTCCACCGAGTCGTAGGCCGCGAAGAGCCCTTCGCAGCCGGACTCCTCGATCATCAGCTCGGTCGCGACGTCTCCGAAGGCGGCCAGTGAGTAGGCGCCGGCAACCAGCCCGTCCGCGTAGTGGGCTGCCTGCGCCGACACGTAGTGACGCTGAGTCACCCGGCGTCGGGCCGGTGGGGTGGCGCCGGCGGGTGCGTCGTCGCGGGGGCGCTCGATCAGTGCGCGTGCCGCGGGGAACGAGCGGATCAGGTCCAGCGCGTAGTCGGCATGGCCGGGGGAGTAGCCGTTCCCGATCAGCATGGTCACGTCCGCCGACATGCCCTCGGCCCCGAGCGCCGCCGCGGGGAACGAGGTCGCCATCGAGAAGAACACCACCGTGCCGCCCGGCCGCGCGGCCAGGATCGCCCCCGCCTCGCATCCGGGCACGTCGACGCAGACGACGACCACGTCACAGGGCCCGCCGCTCTCCTCCATCGCCTCGAGGAGGGTGAGCGGCCGGGTCGCGTCCGCCACCACGACGCGGTCGGCCAGACCCGACTCCTGGACGGCGTCGGCCTCGGCGCCGTCGCGCACGACCGCGGTCACCTCACAGCCCCGCTGCCGGGCCGCTGCCATGCTCAGGCTGCCGCTCTTGCCCGCCGCCCCCAGGACCGCAACCCGGTCGCCCCGGCCGAGGAGCCGCCGCTCCTCGATCACCCGGGCGGTGAGCGCCGGTGCTCCGCAGACGTCGACCAGCGACAGGAAGGTCGGCTCCGGCAGGTCGTCCGGGAGGCGGACGACCGAGGTGCGGGGGAAGAGGATGGCATGGCCGTCGCAGGGGATCTGCTCGGAGCGTCCGTCCCAGCCCACCAGGTCGTCGGTGATCGCCAGCGGGGTGAGCGTCAGCGAGACCAGGGTCGCGACGGTGTCTCCCACCTCGACGTCCGCCTCGGCCTCCGGGTGCCGCTCCTCCACCACGCCGATGCACATGCCACCGGAGCCGGTGACCGGGTTGTGCATCTTGCCGCGGCTGCGAACGATCTCCAGGACCTCGCGGCGCACCGCGTCGCCGTCGTCGTCGTGCTTCTCGCGCAGCTGCCGGAGCGAGGCGGCGTCCAGGTTGAGGATCCGGACCCTCAACCTGATCTCGCCCGGCCGCAGGCGCGGATCGGTGTCCAGGCGACGAGCCGCCTGAGGCAGCACGCCGGCGGGCTCAGCGACTCGGCCCGTCCCGAGCGAGGGGCCGGTCGGTGGGACGGTCATGCCGCCGCCCCGGTGAGTGCGTGGGCCGGGTTGGTCACCGTCAGCCGATGCAGCTGCTCGTCGGTCACGCCGGCGGCGCGCAGCTGGTCGAAGAGCGTGGTGAACAGGTGGTCGTAGCCGTTGCCGCCATGGGCCCGCAGGTGGCTGAGCAGGAAGACGTCCTGGGAGAGCAGCACCTTGTCCAGGTGTCCCCGGGCGGCCATGTTGACGACGTACTCCACGATCATCCGGTCATCGTGCGCCGTGCCGGTCCCCGCGGAGTCGAACTCGACGAAGCAGCCCTGCTCGGCGAGGTGCACGTGGAACTCCGGATCGGGCACCGTATCGCTGTGGCCGACGATCACCCGGCGAAGGTCCACTCCCTCCTCGCGGAGGATCTCCAGCTGGGCGAGCGCCACCGGCCACCTGGCGGAGTGGGTGCTGAGGGGGAGCCCCGAGTGCCGCTGGGCCCGGGCCGCGGCGCGCAGTGCCCGCTCCTCGGCGGCCGAGACGTACCACTTGTCGGCCCCGATCTCGCCGATGATCCCGGGCCGTACGCCGGTGTCGCCGACTCCGCTCTCGATCTCGGCGATCAGGTCGGCGGCCAGCTCGCCGACCGAGCAGCGGTCGAATCTCGCGGGGTCCAGGTAGGGATCCCGATAGTCGCCGCACCCCATCACGATCGAGATGCCACTGGCCTCCGCGATCCGGCGCAGGGCCGCCGCGTCACGGCCGATGCTGGCCAGGGTGACGTCGACCAGGGTGGTCGGCTCTCCGGCCAGGCAGGAGAGCTCCGACACCGCCAGGCGCTCGTCGTACAGCAGCCCGTTGCCGCGGTACTCCTGCATGGTGTTGCACAGGACGTGCTCGTGCGGGAGGACCCGGCCCAGGCTCTCGACTGGGATGGGACCGGTGACGGTCATGACGGTGTTCACGAATACCTCTCTCTGATCTGTGGCATGGGGCGGCCGCCAGCGCCATCGGGCTGGAGCGGACGGAGTCAGGCGGTGCGTGCGGCCGTGGCCCGGCGCCCGCGCCGCAGGAAGAGCGACACGACGGCCAACAGCGTGAGGTTGGCGATCATCACCACCACCGAGGCAGCCGCGACCGTGGGCCGGATCTCCTCGCGCACGAACGACCACATCACCACCGGCACGGTCCTGGTGTCGGGGTTCGTCACGAACAGGGAGACGATCACCTCGTCGAAGGAGACCACGGCCGAGACCACCGCCCCGGCGGCGATCGCCGGCAGCAGCATCGGCATGGTGACCCGGGTGAGGACCTGCCACGGCGAGGCGCCCAGTGACGCTGCCGCGAGCTCGACGCGACGGTCCTGGGCCTGCGTGGCGCCGTTGATGACCAGATAGGCATAGGGCAGGGCGAGCATCGTGTGGGCCAGAACCAGTCCCCAGGTCGTGCCCAGGAGGCGCAGATCGACGAAGAGCGGGTAGAGCATCAGCGCCACGACGATGGTGGGAACGATCAGGGGGAGCAGCAGGAACGCCTCCAGGGCCCGCCGGTAGCGGATGTCCCGCAGTCCGATCGAGGCCGCGGTCGCCAGCGCGGCGGCGAGCAGCGCACTGCAGGCGGCCGTGACGATGCTCTGCCGGAAGGCCGCTCCCCAGCGGGGGTCCTCGACCAGCTCGTGATACCAGCGGGTGGAGAGACCGCTCGGCGGGAAGTTCAAGAAGCTGCTGTCGTTCAGGCTCATGGCGGCGACCACTCCCAGCGGCAGGAGAGCGATGATCACCGCCGCGGTGGCCAGAATGCGGGTGAAGAGCCCGGACTCCTCGGGCGTCGGTGTCCGGCGGGTCACCGGCCGCCACCTCCCAGATAGCGGGTCGGGTCGAAGAGCTTGACGAAGCTCAGGTAGACGAGCATGACGGCGAGAGTGAGCGTGACTCCCATGGCCGAGGCCATCCCGAACGCCTGGCGTCGTCCCACCTCCCGCGAGATCAGCTGGCTGACGAAGACGTCGGAGGGTCCGCCGAGGATGGCGGGGGTGATGAAGAATGCCAGGCCCAGGATGAAGACGAGGAGACAGCCGGCGACCACGCCTCCCGATGAGAGCGGCAAGGTCACCCGCATGAACGCCTGGAACCGGTTCGCGCCGAGATTGTGAGCGGCCTGTACCAACCGCGGGTTGACCGAGCGGATCGCGGGGATGAGCGCCATCACCATGAAGGGCAGCAGCACGTGGACCATTCCGACGACGATGCCGAACTGGTTGCGGAGCAGGGGGAGCGGCTCGTCCAGACCCGCGTACCTCTTCAGCAGCCCGTTGACCACGCCGGTGTTCTGCAGGATCAGCACCCAGCTGTAGGTGCGGACCAGGATGCTGATCCAGAACGACAGCAGCACGCCGCCGAGCAGCAGGCGGCGACGCAGGCTCTGCGGCCGGGTGATCTCGTAGGCGATGGGAAGGCCGAGGAGCAGGCAGATCGCCGTCACCAGCGCGCACACCCACATGGTGCGCACGAAGGAGCGCAGGAACACGCCGTCGTGGGCGAGTGCCCGGTAGTGCTCCCAGGGATCGGCCCCGGACAGGCTGGCCTGGACCATCGACACCAGCGGCACGACCAGGATCAGGGTGAGGAAGCCGACGGGGAGCGCGAGGAGCAGCAGGTCGAGCCGGAGACCGCGGCCCGCCGGGGCCATCCGACCGCTCATTCCGCGACCACGATCGTGTCGGCCGGTGCGAAGTAGAGCGTGACCCGGTCTCCGACTCCTACCTCTCCGGCTCGCTCGGCGTGGAGCGCCACCCACGGCGTGCCGTCCGCCAGATCGACGCGGTACTGCACGCCGCTGCCGGTCAGCGCGACATCGGTGATCCGGCCCTCGACCCGGTTGTCGCCGGGACGCTCCTGGAACCGGAGCAGATGCGGCCGAGTGCCGGCCAGAAGCGCGCTCGATCCTGCCGCCGACGAGGGCGCGGTGGTGGCCCGCAGCGATGCGCCTCCGGCCTCGAGGGTCACGACGGCGCCGTCGCCCTCGGGGGTCACCGTCCGCACCGGCGCCAGGCTGACGGGTCCGGTGAGCTTGGCGATGGTGCGACTGGTCGGAGTGGCGTAGACGGCCTCGGGAGTGTCCAGCTGTGCGAGACGACCGTCGTGGAGAACCCCGATCCGGTCGGACAGGGTGAGTGCCTCCTGCTGGTCGTGGGTCACGTAGAGGACGCTCACGCCGAGCTCGCCCTGCAGCCGCTTGATCTCCGCGGTCATGTCGTCGCGCAGCCCCCGGTCCAGGCTGGACATCGGCTCGTCCATGAGCAGCGTCCGTGGCTGGTACACGACCGCCCGCGCGATCGCCACCCGCTGACGCTGCCCTCCGCTCAGCGAGATCGGCCTGGCGTCGCCGAAGGCGCCCAGGTCGACCATCTCCAGGGCTTGATCCACCCGGCGGCGGGTCTCCTCCTTGCCCACCCGGCGGCGACGCAGCGGGAATGCGATGTTCTGCGCCACCGTCAGGTGTGGGAAGAGGGCGAAGTCCTGGAAGATGAAGCCGATGTCGCGCCGGTGGGCCGGGATCCGGGAGATCTCCCGGCCGCCCAGCTCGATCGAGCCGGCGTCGAGTGGCAGGAAGCCGGCCACGAGGTTCAGCACCGTGGACTTGCCCGCGCCGCTGGGCGCGAGGAGCGAGACGAACGTCCCCTCGGCGAGGTCGAGGTCGAAGCCGTCGAGGATCACCCGCTCCCCGAACCGCTTGACCAGGCCGGTCAGTCGCAGGCCACCGGTGCCGTTCGCTCGTGGAGCATCGGTGAGCGTGGGCTGGGTCATCGCTACCTCCCGAGAAGCTTGTCCCATGCGGCCGACACCTTGTCCTCCTGGGTGACCCAGAACTCGGTGTCGGCGATCACCGCGTTGGCGTCGTTGTCGCCGCAGGTGTTGATGAGCGGGCAGTCGTCGCTGTCGGCCAGCTTCTCCTGCGCCTCGGGGAGCGCGGGCCCGTAGAACTGCGCGTGGGCGAACGCCACCAGCTTGTCGACGTCGAGGAACTCCTTCATCAGCCCGTGCGCGGCTTCGGCATTGGGCGCGCCCTGGGGGATCATGTAGGAGTCCGGCGCGATGACCTGCCCGTCCCAGACGATGCCCAGATCGGCTCCGTCCTTGATCTGGGCAGCGGCCCGTCCGCTGAGCACGATGGCCATCGAGGTCTCGCCGGAGATCAGCTGCTGCACCATCTCCTGCAGGCTGTCGCTGAAGATCACGTTGTCCTTGATCGTGGCGATCTTGCTGACGGCTCGGTCGATGTCGAGCGGGAACACGTCGGCCGGTGCCACGCCGTCGGCCATCAGCGCCGACTCGAGCTGACCGCCCTGGTACCACGACCAGAGGCCGCGCTTGCCGGGGAACGTCTTGGTGTCGTAGAAGTCCGCCCAGGACGTCGGCGCGGTCGGGAAGTCGCTCTTGCGGTACACCAGGGCGAAGGAGAACGACCAGGACGCCATCCAGCAGTCGCCGTGGAACTCCTGGGGCAGGTCGGCGGACTCGATGACCGCGGCGGGGATCTTCTCGGCCTTGCCGTCGGTGCAGGCCTTCTGCGAGTACCAGGGCTCGAGGTTGACGATGTCCCAGGTCACGTTGTCGGCCTCGACCATCGAGTAGAGCTTGGAGGTATCGGTGTTGTCCTCGACCACCGAGAGGCCGGCCGCCTCCGCGTACGGCTTGACGAACGCCTCCATCACGTTCTCCTGCGTCGTCCCGCCATAGGCGACGAAGGTGAACTTCTCCTTCGAGGAGCCGCCCGAACCGCAGGCGGACAGGAGCATGGCGGCGCCTGCCAGCGATGCCCAGAGCTTCATCTTCTTCATGACTGTCTCCCGTTTCAGGCCAGAATCAGCGGTGTGGTGTTGAGCAGCTCGACGCCGCTCTCGGTGATGAGGACGTTGCTTCCGACCAGCGCCGAGAAGGCTCGCTCCCGAGGGCGGTCGAAATAGATCAGGGTCGGCTCGATCGAGAGCACCATCCCGGGCTCCAGGACGAGGGGGTCGTTCATGGACAGGCTCAGCGCGCCCATCCAGGCCGGGGGATAGCCGGCCTCGAGCCCGTACCCGGTGCGGTGCAGCCGGTAGCGGCCGTGACGCTCGGTGATCCTCCGGCTGATCCGGTCCAGCTCGGCGCCGGGTACGCCGGGCCCGGCGGCCTCGACACACGCGGTGAACGCCTGGCAGATCAGGTCGTAGGCCTCGTGGAACTCCGGTCGCGGGGTGACGCCGGAGGGGACGAAGCTGCGCAGGATGTTCGAGTTGTAGCGGCGGACGACGCCGGCGATCTCGATCGTCATGTGGTCCTCAGGGCCGATGACCTTGGTCGAGGCGGTCTGGTGGACCGCGACGGTGCGCGTCCCACTCAGGATCATCGGCGGCATGCAGGAGACCTCGCTGCCCGCATGGGTCATCGCGTGGACGACGGCCGCCGCGACCTCGCACTCGCGCATGCCGGCCGTCGCGGTCTCGGCGGCGGTGGAGACGCCCAGGTCCGAGAGCGCGGCGGCAGCGCGCAGGTAGTCGATCTCGGCCGGCGACTTGCGAGCCCGAAGCTGGGGAATCACCGAGGTGGTGTCCACGAAGGACGCATGTGGCAGCTCGGACTGCAGCCGCTGGTGGGTCGCGGCCGAGAAGAACGGGCTGGCCAGCTCGACGCCGATGCGGAGCTCGGCCCGGTCCGTCCGCCGCAGGCGATCCACCAGTGCTCCGACCGCGTCACCTGGAGCGGTGACGCCGCTGGCGTCGCCCAGTCCCGAGTGCTGCCAGAAGACGATGTCCTCGACCCAGGAGCTCTGCTCGGCGACGCCGCCTTCGACCTCGTGCAGAACCAGCCAGGCCTGCCGGGAGGCGAGCTCGAAGACCGCGGCCTGGAACTGGTAGTAGCCGAATGAGTCGTACCCGGTGAGGTAGTACATGTTGTCGGGTGCGGCAATGACGAAGACGTCGAGGCCGAGACGCTCCATCTCCTCGTACAGCCGGCTCGCTCGAGTCTGGTACTCCTCGGCCGAGAAGGCCGGGACGTCCAAGGGATCCAATCGGGCGATCTGTTCTACTGCTGACACCTTGCTTCCTTTCTGGAGGATCGCGGCTTCGTTCGGCTCAGGGGGTGAGATTCGCGGCGGCCAGGCCGACGATGGCGCTGGCGGCCCTCTGGATCTCGGCCTGGTCGTTGTTCGTGCCGGTGATGACGAGGTCTACCGAGAGACCGTTGAGCATCGCGTTGAGGTCGCGGGCGCACTGCCGCAGAGCGTCATCGTCGTGGGGGCCGCCCGGCCAGTCGGACAGGATCGAGATGACCAGCTGGTTCCAGGAGGACATCCGGGTGTTGATCTGGTCGCGCAGGCTGCGTGACTGCGTCGCCTGGCTCCAGGCAAGGAACCAGACCTGCCAGTCCCGGCGCCGCTCCGGGCCCTTGGGCAGCAGCGCGGTCATCACCGCGAGAAGACGCTCCTCGGGGCTGTCCTTGCCTGTCATGGCCCGGTGGGCGCGGACTTGGATGCGTTCGGAGACGAAGGTCAGCGTCTCGATGAGCAGGTTGTCCTTGCTCTTGAAGTAGTACTGGACCGTGCCGGTGCTCACCTTGGCGGCGTCCGCGATCTCCCGGATGGTGGCCTTGTGCAGCCCCTTCTCCGCGACGATCCGGGTGGCGGCCTCGAAGATCTCTCGGCGCCGGATCGGAGCCACTCCCACCTTGGGCACAGCACGTCCCTCCGTCGTTGTTTTAATACGCACGTGCAGTTAAGAGCACGGGCGCGCTCTTGTCAACGTGCTCCGCGTCGATGTGCTCGGAGAACGACAGGACCCCGCGAGTCACCTGGACTCGCGGGGTCGGCGTGGGACCGGGACGCCTCCCGGCTGTCGGGCTCCTAGACCAGAGAGCCCTGTGCTCGCCGCAGCTCGGCGGCGGCTTGGGTGACGATCCGGTCGATGAGCTCCTCGCAGGTGGGCAGATCGTCGATCACGCCGACCACCTGGCCCGAGGCGAGCACGCCCGCATCCGGGTCTCCCTCGACCAGCCCGGCCTTGAGCATCATCGGGGTGTTGGCCGCCATGACCATCTGGGTCCAGGAGCGGTCCTGGCCGTGCTTCATCGCGCGGCCGTCGGCCATCAGCTGGCGCCAGGTCATCCCGCTCATCCTCTTGAAGGCCAGGGTCCGGCGCGCTGTCGGGCCGAGTCGCTTGAGCGCACTGGACTCCTCGACGGAGTCGACCAGGTCGGTGCGCAGCATCCGGTGCGGCATGCCGTCGACCTTGGCGGTCACCACGGTGTCGTTGACACCGGCGGCCAGGTAGCGCTGCTTGACCGCCTCGGGCACGCGGGAGTCCTGGGTGAGCAGGAAGCGGGTGCCCATCCCGACGCCGGCGGCGCCGTACGACAGCGCGGCGGCCAGGCCGCGGCCGTCGAAGAACCCACCGGCCGCGATCACCGGGATGTCCACGGCGTCCAACACCGTCGGCAGGAGCAGGGTCGTGGGCACGTTCCCGGTGTGGCCGCCGCCCTCGCCGCCCTGGATCATCACCGCGTCGGCGCCCCAGGAGGCCACCTTCACCGCGTGCTTGGGTGCGCCGATGCTCGGCACCACGACGAGGTCATGCTCCTTGAGCCTGGCGATCAGCTCCGGCTTGGGGGCCAGCGCGAAGGAGGCGACCTTGACGCCGTACTCGATGAGCAGGTCGCACCGAGCCACCGCGTCGCCGGCGTCGGCGCGCAGGTTGACGCCGAAGGGCTGCTCGGTGCGGCCCTTGGCCTCGATGATCGCGGCCTCGAGCTCCGCGATGGTCATC
>CAZTHV010000061.1:0-12852 GCA_964613165.1 uncultured Marmoricola sp. | reverse complement strand
CGGTCGCTCTCGTCGAAGCCGACCTTGTGGATGTTGCCCTGAAGCTGCCGGTAGATCACCACGAACGCCGTCGAGGTCACCATCACCAGCACGACCACCGCGATGCCGACTCCGCGAGCGATCCGGCGCGGACGCGACGGACGCCGGCGGTGGCGCGCGCTCCTGATGGACAAGGTGGGGACCCCGATGCCTCGATCGACGGGGCCTGCGCCCGCGGACTGTGCCCTCTCATTCTGGACGGTTCGGCGGGTCAGTCCAAAATCCGCTCGCGACACGACGGCGGACTCTCAGCATCTTCTTCGGTTGCCGCGGCCCGGCCGAGGTGGTCCGCGCGTGGCATGATGGCCCGCTGTCGGCCCCGGTAGCTCAGTGGATAGAGCAGCCGCCTCCTAAGCGAAAGGTCGCGAGTTCGACTCTCGCCCGGGGCACAAGCGATTGAGCTTGTCGCCGACCGCGACGAAGACGATGGCCCTGAGTTCGACCCTCACCCGCGGGAGGAGCACGTGCAGAGCCCGACCCTCGACGCGGTGGAGTACGGCGACGCCGGCCTGCTGCTGCGTCCGGTGGGCGCGGCGAGCCCCTGGGAGTGGTGCCGCGCACTCGCCGAGACGGCGCGGACGGATCCTCCGGCCGGCCTGGTCGACGTCGTCGCGGGCTTCGAGACGGTCTACCTCGCCTTCGACCCGCTGATCACCGACCATGCGGCGGTGCTGGCATGGGCGGAGACGGCGCTGACCGACCGGCGTCCGCCGGAGCCACGCCGCTTCGAGATCCCCGTGGTGTACGGCGGCCCGGCCGGCCCGGACCTCGACGAGGTCGCCGCCGCACTGGGTCTCGCCGCCGCGGAGGTGATCGCCCTGCACACCGGCGCCGACTGGACGGTCCGGGTGATCGGGTCGCCCCTGGGCGCGCCGCTGCTGGTCGGGCCGCCGCTGCCGGCCGACGTACCCCGCCTGGACAGCCCGCGCACGCTGGTGGTGCCCGGGTCGGTCGGCCTGAGCGGACAGCAGTGCATCGTCTACAACGGCGCGTCGCCCGGAGGGTGGCGGCTGATCGGCCGGACGCCGGTGCGCCTCTTCGACACCGGCCTGCCGTCGTACGTCCCCTACCGTCCCGGCGATCGGCTGCGCTTCCGTGCCGTGCCGGCCGAGGAATGGGACCGGTACGCCGGCACGGCACCCGCCGAGATCCCTGTGTCCTGATCCACATCGACTGCCGCTTGCCGAGCTTTCCCACCCGGGTGTTTACTCCTTAGGTAAGCCTTATCTATCTACCCGGGAGCAGCGGGTGTTCGCCAACTTCCTGATCGGCCTGCGCGAAGGGCTGGAGGCCAGCCTGGTCGTGGTGATCCTGATCGCCTACCTGGTCCGCACCGGCCGCCGCCATCTGCTCCCGCGGATCTGGGCCGGCGTCGTGATCGCGGTGGCGATCTCGCTGGCCTTCGGCGCGCTGCTCACCTGGGGCCCGCGCCGGCTCACCTTCGAGGCGCAGGAGGCGATCGGCGGCACGCTCTCGATCATCGCCGTGGGCTTCGTGACCTGGATGGTCTTCTGGATGGCGAAGCACGCCAAGGGCCTCTCCGGAGAGCTGCACGGCAAGATCGACGCCGCGGCCGATGCCGGCGGCCTCAGCCTGGTCGTCGTCGCCCTGCTCGCCGTCGGCCGCGAGGGCCTGGAGACCGCGCTGTTCATCTGGGCGGCGACCGAGGCGACGACCAGCGAGGGCGGCTCCACCACCACGCCGCTCGTCGGCGCCCTGCTCGGCATCGCGGCGGCGGTCGCGATGGGCTACGCCTTCTATCGCGGGGTTCTGCGGATCAACCTGTCGACGTTCTTCACCTGGACCGGCGCGTTCCTGATCCTGGTCGCCGCCGGAGTCCTCTCCTACGGCATCCACGACCTGCAGGAGGCGGGCATCCTGCCCGGGCTGAACAGCCTCGCCTTCGACGTCAGCGGCACCGTCGAGCCGTCCTCGTGGTTCGGCACGCTGCTCAAGGGCGTCTTCAACTTCTCTCCGGCCACGACCTGGCTGGAGGCCGTCGCCTGGACGCTGTACGTCGTCCCGACGATGACGATCTTCCTACGCCGGGCTCGGGCGAACCGGCGTCCTTCCACCTCCACCCCCCAGCCGGCAACGGAGCCGGCCAGGGTGACCGACCCGAGCTGAACCCAGCCCACCAGAAAGGCACCACCCGTGAAGACCCGCGTCCTCGTCGCCCTCAGCGCGACCGCGCTCCTGCCGCTGACGGCATGCAGCCTCACCGAGTCCAATGACACCAAGTCCGCCAAGGACGGGCCGATCGCGGTCTCCGCCTCCGACGACGCCTGTGACGTCGCCACCGACACCGCACCGTCGGGCAACGTGGTCTTCAAGGTGAAGAACACCGGCTCCAAGGTCACCGAGTTCTACCTGCTCGGCGAGGACAGCAAGCGGATCGTCGCCGAGGTCGAGAACATCGGCCCCGGCCTGACCCGCGACCTGGTGCTCACCGCCGCTCCCGGCACCTACTTCACCGCCTGCAAGCCCGGCATGATCGGCGCCGGCATCCGCCACGACTTCACCGTCACCGACTCCGGCAAGGACGTCTCCATCAAGGGCGTGGACCAGGCCACCATCGACCAGGCCACGACGCAGTACGCGGCGTTCGTCAAGGACCAGGCCAGCCAGCTGGTCGCCCAGACCCAGGAGTTCGTCGCGGCGTACAAGGCCGGTGACGACGACCAGGCCCGCTCGCTCTTCCCGGTCGCCCGCACTCACTGGGAGGGCATCGAGACGGTCGCGGAGTCCTTCGGCGACCTCGACCCGCTGACCGACCTGCGCGAGGCGGATCTGGAGCCCGGCCAGAAGTGGACCGGCTGGCACCGCATCGAGAAGGACCTGTGGCCGCCGGCCAAGGGCTACCAGGCGCTGACCCCGCCCGAGCGGGCGACGTACGCCGACGACCTGATGAAGAACATCGACACGCTCAACGACCGCGTGCAGGACCTGACCTACACCGTCGACCAGATCGGCAACGGCTCCAAGGGCCTGCTCGACGAGGTCGCCACCGGCAAGATCACCGGCGAGGAGGACATCTGGTCGCACACCGACCTGTGGGACTTCCAGGCCAACGTCGACGGCGCGCGAGTCGGCTACGAGACGCTGCAGCCGCTGCTGGAGGTCAAGGACAAGGCGCTCTCCGACCAGCTGAGGCAGCGCTTCGACGCCCTGCAGGTCGAGCTGGACAAGTACCGGGAGGGCGACGGCTTCGTCTTCTACGACACCGTCACCGAGGCTCAGCGCAAACAGCTCTCCGACCTGGTCAACGCGCTGTCCGAGCCGCTGTCGAAGATCACCGGGGCGATCACCCTGTGAGCACGGCTCGCGGCGGTCTCTCGCGCCGACGACTCCTCGGAGTGGCCGGAGCGGGAGCCGTCGCGGGTGCGGCCGGGCTGGGCGGCTACGCCCTGGCCGGTCGTGGTGAGGACGAGACGTCCCCCGCCGGCGGGCGCTACGAGTTCCACGGCGAGCATCAGGCCGGCATCGTCACGCCCGCCCAGGACCGGCTGCACTTCGCGGCCTTCGACGTCACCACCGGCTCTCGTGATGACCTGATCGCGCTGCTGAAGGCGTGGACCGCCGCCGCGGCGGAGATGACCACCGGCGAGGAGGTGGGCGGCGGGGTCCCGGTCAACTACGACACCCCGCCGCTGGACACCGGCGAGGCCCTCGGCCTGCCGGCCGCCGGGCTGACCCTGACCTTCGGCTTCGGCCCCTCCCTCTTCGATCGCTTCGAGCTGGCCGACCGCCGGCCAATTGCGCTGAGGAGGCTGCCGCACTTCCCCGCCGACAACCTCGACCCAGCCCGCAGCGACGGCGATCTCTGCGTCCAGGCCTGTGCCGACGACCCGCAGGTCGCGGTGCACGCGATCCGCAATCTGGCCCGGATCGGCTTCGGCACTGTTGCGATGCGGTGGGCCCAGCTCGGCTTCGGACGTACGTCGTCGACGACCACGGCCCAGGACACCCCGCGCAACCTGATGGGCTTCAAGGACGGCACCGCGAACCTCCGCGCCGAGGAGACCGGCGCGATCGAGGACTTCGTCTGGGTCGCGCCCGGCGACGACCCCCGCGCGGAGTGGCTGGCCGGCGGCTCCTATCTGGTGGCGCGGAGGATCAACATCCAGGTCGAGACCTGGGATCGCACCAGCCTGCGCGAGCAGGAGGGCCTGATCGGCCGCGACCGCGCCGAGGGCGCGCCGCTCTCCGGCGGCACCGAGTTCACCGAGCTAGACCTGGGCATCGAGGGCCGCGACGGACCGTTGATCCCGGTCAACGCCCACGTCCGGCTGGCCCACCCCACCGTGAACGACGGCACTCGGCTGCTGCGCCGCGGCTACAACTTCACCGACGGCAGCAACGCGCTGGGCCGGCTGGACGCCGGGCTCTTCTTCATCGTCTTCGTCCGCGACCCGGCTAGGCACTACATCCCGATGCAGAACCGGCTCGCTCGCCAAGACGGCCTGATGGAGTACCTCCAGCACACCGGCTCCGGCCTCTGGGCCGTCCCTCCCGGCGTGCGCGAGGGCGAGTACGTCGGCCAGGCGCTCTTCGTCTGAGCCGCCGCTGTCCCGATCAGCCGGCTCGGATCACTCCGAGCAGGTGTGCCTTGACCAGGCTCATGTCGTCCTCCACCGCGCCGACCCGCTTCTCCAGCCCGGAGAGCTGAGTCCTGACGATCTCGAACTGGGCATCCGCATGGTCCCTGGCGGCCTCGAACCGGACATCGGCGTGGGTCTCGACTGCCGCGAACCGGACATCGGCGCGGGCCTCGACCGCCACGATCTGGGCCTTGACCGCCGCGATCTGGGCCTTGGTCGTGTGCAGGATCAAGCCGGTGGCGAACGCCAGCAGAGTGGCGAACGCGCCGATGCTCACCCAGGTGTCGGGATCCATGAAGGGCACCTCCTCAGTGTGACGGGTCCCGACGACTTTGCCAACCCGGTTGGGCTCAGGCGACCCCAGCTCCCGGATCTGTGGAGAACCACGCCACGACAGTGCCTGTGGATGCTTCCGGGCAGGCGCTGCCGCTACTCGATCACCTCGAAGGACAGCCCCGCGTCCTGGAGCCGGGTCAGCAGGTGCTCGCCCATCGCGACGGCGGTGGTGACCTGGCCGGAGGTGGCCGGGTTGTCGTCGAAGGCCAGGCAGAGAGCCGACTCGGCGAGCATCTTCGCGGTCTCGGTGTAGCCCGGGTCGCCACCGGAGACGCGGGTGTGCAGTCGCCGGCCCGCAGACTCGGCCACGAAGTCGACGGTGAACCAGGACTTCGCGCGGCGCGACTCCGATGGCCCCTCGCCCTGCTTGATCCTGCTCATCAAGGCCCTGCGCAGCGGCGGGACCTGGGCGGCCAGGGCGAGCGCGCCGGCGCCGAGGCTTCCAGCGATGGTGTAGCGCAGCGTCTTGAGACCCGCGAAGTGGGAGTAGCCGAAGTCGCGGCCGTACTCGGGAAGCGCCGCGGCCGAGCGCACCACCACGAACGGGTCGATGGTGGGCAGCGGCAGCAGCCAGTAGCCGAGCTCAGCGTCCCGATGCGGCTTGCCGGCGACCGCGCGGACCCTGCGGCCGGACGGCCGGACCTCCAGGCGACGCCGCTCGGCCATCGCGGCGCGCATCTGGCGGGGCCGCGACATCGCGGTCATCGCCGAGTGGAAGGTGCCGCCGGAGAAGCTCGCACCCGAGCGGACCACGCCACGCAGCCGCACCGGCCCGCGTGGCTCCAGCTCGCGGACGGTGAAGAGGGCGCCGAGGTCGTGCGGGATCGAGTCGAAGCCGCAGGCGTGCACCAGCCGCGCCCCACTGCGGACTGCCTGCTCGTGGTGGGCGACGTACATCCGATCGACGAACTCCGGCTCGCCGGTGAGATCCACGTAGTCGGTCCCGGCTTCGGCGCAGGCCGCGACCAGCGGCTCACCGTGCAGCAGGTACGGCCCGACCGTGGTGATCACCACCCGGGTCGACCGGGCGACCTCGGCCAGGCTGTCCGGGTCCTCGCTGTCGGCGTGCAGCAGGGCCAGGTCGGCACACGCCGGATCGAGGGCGGCCAGCCGGTCGCGGACCGCCTCCAGCTTCGCCTGGTTGCGCCCGGCCAGCGCCCAGCGGCACCCCGTGGCCGCGTGCTCGGCGAGATAGGCGGCCGTCAGCTCGCCGGTGAAGCCGGTCGCACCGAAGAGAACAATGTCGTAGCTGCGGTCTGCGGGCACGGCGCACTCCTGGGAGAAGGGGAACCGTCAGCAGCCTAGTCGCGTCCCATCCGCGGGCACACGGCCCGGAGACATTGCCGCGACGGAGGATGGACATGCGTCTGGTCACCAAGCTGACAGCCGGTGGGGGCCTGGCGGCGAGCGCCGTGGCGTACGCCGTGATCGCCAGCGGAGTGCTGGCCACCAGCGCCACCGTGGTGGCCATGGACCCGGTGGCTCCGCCGGCTCCGGCGGCGACCGCGGACTCGCTGGCGGAGTTCGACTCCTGCCCGGAGCTGCTGGCGTGGTACGTCGACCATAGCGCCGACGAGGCCGGGCCCTGGGGCTGGAACGGCGGGATCGGCTACCCGATGCCCTTCTTCCGCGACACGATGGCCTTCAAGGCCGTCGCCGAGCTGAGCGCCAGCTCCAGCTCCACGGTCGACGCGAGCGGCACCGAGCAGGCGCGCACCGGCAGCGCCACCGGCACGAACACCCAGGAGGCCGAGGTCGACGAGCCGGACGTGGCCAAGACCGACGGCCGGATCGTGGTCCACCTGGTCAACCAGCGCCGGGTCGAGATCAACGACGTCAGCGGCGCCACGCCACGACTCCTGGGCAGCTACCGGCTGCCGGCCCGGATGTGGGGCGGCGAGCTGCTGCTCGCCGGCGACCACGTGCTGGTCACCGGCAACGCCGGCATGGCCGCCGGCGACGGGCTCAGGGACTACATCCGCCCGATGCTGGCCAGCGGCACCCGGATCCTCGATCTGGACATCTCCGACCCAGCGCGGCCGCGCCTCGCCCAGGACGACACCTACTCCGGCCGACTGGTCTCGCTGCGACAGTACGGCGACACGATCCGGCTGGTGACCACGGACCCACCTCCTGAGCTCGCCTGGGTCACTCCGCGGCGCGGCGGGCCCGCCCGCCAGGAGGCGAAGGAGCGCAACCGCGACCTGGTCCGCGAGACCACCATCGAGGACTGGCTGCCGACGACGCGCGACAACCTCCGCGGCAAGGAGCGTCCGCTGCTGGACTGCGCCGACGTCTATCACCCGCGGGAGTGGGCCGGCCTCGGCACGGTCGCGGTGACGACCTACCGGGTGGGCGGTGCGGACTCCTCGACGGTCGGCGTGGCCGCTCCGGGCAACGTCGTCTACTCCTCGGCCGACCGGCTCTACGTGACGTCGTCGCGCTGGCTCCGGTCCGCCGAGCGGCGCCGGATCGCGCCCGACCAGGACGCCACCACGACGCAGATCCATGCCTTCGCGCTCGACGGCGCCGACACGACGTACGCCGGCTCCGGCCATGTCAACGGCACCGTCCGGGACCGGTGGTCGCTCGACGAGCACGACGGTCAGCTGCGCGTGGCCTGGACCCGGCACAAGAAGACGACTCGCAACGGGGTGACCGTGCTGGTCGAGCGGGATGGCGAGCTGGTCAAGGTCGGCCGCATCGGCCGGCTCGGCCTCGACGAGGACATCCAGTCGGTGCGCTGGTTCGACGATCTCGCCGTCCTGGTCACCTTCCGGCAGATGGACCCGCTCTACACCGTCGACCTCAGCGACCCGACGAGCCCCCGGGCCCTCGGCGCGCTGAAGATCCCCGGCTACTCCGCCTACCTGCACCCGATCGGCGGCGACCGGCTGCTGGGCCTCGGCGTCGAGGCCACCGCACGCGGTAGGTGGCTCGGCTCGCAGGCCGCGGTCTTCGACATCTCCGACCTCACGTCGCCACGCCGGGTCTCCGGAGTCTCCTTCGGCAGGACCGATCTCGCCGCGAGCTCCGATCCCCGCACCTTCACCTGGCTGCCCGGCAACCGCACCGGGATCACCCTGGTCACCGACTGGCGCGGCAAGGGGCACACGCGTGCCGTCGCGCTGGCCGTCTCTGCGGACGGCACGCTGAGCACCCGCGATCTGGCCGACCGCGTCCCCTACGACGCCCGGGCTCTGGCGCTTCCCGACGGCCGCGTCGCGCTGGCGGGCGGCACCGCGGGGGTCCGCATCCTCGCCGCGCCCTGAGTCGCGGCGACCGGCGTACCGTGTGAGACATGTGTCGCAACATCAGGACCCTGCACAACTTCGAGCCACCGGCCACCCGCGAGGAGGTGCACGCGGCGGCGCTGCAGTACATCCGCAAGATCAGCGGATCGGCCAAGCCGTCGCAGGCGAACCAGGCGGCATTCGAGGAGGCGGTCGCCGAGGTCTCGGCGGCCACCGCCCGGCTGCTGGATCGACTGACCACCGCGGCGCCGCCCAAGGACCGCGAGGCGGAGGCCGCCAAGGCCCGCGCCCGCGCGGAGCTGCGCTACGCCCGCTAGCCCTGTCGGCCAAGACCGACGCAGAGCGCGAGGTTCGAATCGATCACCCGCGCTGGCTGCTCAAGTAGAGCCGAGATAGGCGTTGTCGGCCGTATCCAGACCCAGAGAGGCACGCAAGGCCCTCTTGTCGTACTTGCCCACGCCCGTCTTGGGTATCGCGGCGATGAATACGATCCTTTCCGGAAGCCACCATCGCGGCACGGCGTCGCTCAACTGGGCACGGATCTCATCAGCGGTCGGACCGCTGCCGGATCCAGCCGAGGTCGAGGGGCTGGTCACCACGAAGGCAACCGGCCTCTCTCCCCACTGCTCGTCTGGCGCCGCGACGACTGCCGCCTCCCGGACACCGGAACAGTCGTTGAGAGCAGCTTCGAGCTCGATCGACGGGATCCATTCGCCACCCGACTTCACCAGGTCCTTGAGCCGATCCACGATGTGGAGTGATCCGTGCTCATCGATCCGGGCGAGGTCACCGGTG
This sequence comes from uncultured Marmoricola sp., assembly GCA_964613165.1. Classification (GTDB taxonomy): domain Bacteria; phylum Actinomycetota; class Actinomycetes; order Propionibacteriales; family Nocardioidaceae; genus Marmoricola. The sequence continues at coordinate 3,827 of CAZTHV010000061.1, read as the reverse complement.
CGCACCCAGCCATCGACGAAGCGGTCCTCGGCCGGATCGCCATCCAGGTACCCGACTGCGGTCCACGGCCCGCGTGCCAACAGCTCTCCGCGAGCGCCAGGCTCCCAGAGAACCAGCTGGCCTCCTTGTGGATCGCGCAACCGCAAGCGCATGCCCGGAACGGCCCGCCCCTGGCTGCTCAGGGACCGAGCCCGCTCGGACAGCGATGCCGAACGGAGTGCGTCAGGCACCTTGGCCAGCGATGCCAAGGGGCCCGTCTCGGTCATCCCCCACCCCTGCCACAACTCGATCCCAAGGTCGCACAAGAACCGCTCAGCCAGGGTTCGCGGGGTTGGCGCTCCCCCGCTCACGCACGCTCGGAGCGACGACAGATCACGAGGTCGGGACGCCTGCTCTTCGAGGACCCGCAACCAGACCGTGGGCACCCCGGCCGCGAAGGTCACGCCGTGGTCCTGGACAAGTCCCAGCAACACACCGGGATCGGCACTGGCCTCGCCCGGCAGGACGAAGTCGCAGCCGGCCAGCATCCCTGCATAGGGCAGTCCCCAGCCGTTGGCGTGGAAGAAAGGGACGATCGGCATGATCACATCGGTCGTGTCGAATCCATAGACAGACTGCTGATTGAGCATCCACGCGTGCAGGACCATGCCGCGATGCGAGTAGACGACCCCGCGCGGCTGCCCGGTAGTTCCCGATGTGAAGCAGATCGTGCACGGCGTGGTGTCCGCGAGCGGCGGCCACTGCACCTCGCGCCCAGCATCAGCCAGGAGCTCGTCGTACCGATGCAGATCGAAGCGATGGAGTGCTTCTGGTATCGCACTCGGCGAACCCATGATGACGACGTGCTGGACTCCGTCGAGCTGTCCCGCGAACTCACCCACACGCTCGAGCAGCGTGGCGTCGACGAACATCACCCGACTTCCACCGCTGGTGATGATCTGAGCGGTCTGCTGTGCTTCCAGCCTGATGTTCACGGTGTGGAGAACAGCCCCATAGGACGGAACTCCGAGGTAGAGCTCCAGGTGGTCGGCGGTGTTCCAGGCATAGCTCGCGACCGGATCCCCGGGTTCGACGCCGAGCCTGCTGGCCAGCGCACCGGCCAGCAGGGTCACACGCTCCCGAATCTGGCCATAGGCTCGCACGTCGACACCGCTCGGCCTGTATGTGATCACGCGACCGTCAGGACGCCTCTCCACCGCCTGCTCGAGGAGGTCACGCAGGTGAAGTGGATCGTCGTTCACCGTCGAGGACAATCGCCCGGCAGCGCTACTCACCAGCAGTCGCGATCCACACGGTCTTCACCTCGGTGTAGAGGTCGAGCACCTCGTGTCCCATCTCTCGGCCATGGCCACTCGCCTTGAAGCCACCGAAGGGCGCCGCTGGATCGACCTCTCCGTAGCAGTTGGTCCAGACGGTGCCAGCCCGCAGGCGCCTGGCAACGCGATGGGCTCGCGACAGATCACTGGTCCACACACCCGCCGCAAGCCCGTAGACCGAGTCGTTGGCCAGTCCGATCAGCTCCTCCTCATCGGCGAACGGAAGGACTGTGACGACCGGGCCGAAGATCTCCTCCTGCGCGACCCGCGCGCGGGGGTCGGTCTCGACGATCACGGTGGGAACGACGAAGTTGCCGGCCTCGACGGTGGGGCCGGTGGCTCGGTGCCCTCCGACGAGCACACGCCCCTCGGACCGCCCGACATCGACGTAATGGAGCACACGCTCCATCTGCTCGGGCGTGACGATGGCACCCACCTCGGTGGCGGGGTCGATGCCCGGTCCCACCGTGAGGCGAGCCGCGTCCTCGACCAGCTCGCCGACGACATCGTCGTAGACCTGACGTTCGACGAAGAGTCGGGAGCCGGCAGTGCAGTCCTGCCCCATGTTGTAGAAGATCCCCCAGAGCGCCCCTTCTCGGCGCAGCGCAGGGTCCGCATCCGCGAAGACGATGTTGGGAGACTTCCCGCCGAGCTCGAGTGAGACTCTCTTGAGATTCCCCATGCTGGCCTCGATGACGGCACGGCCCACCTCGGTACTCCCCGTGAACGAGATCTTGTCGATCCCCGGGTGACTCGACAGCGCGGCGCCGACCGTCTCGCCGGTGCCGTTGAGGACGTTGACGACGCCGGGCGGAAGCCCTGCCTCGAGGACGAGCTCCGCAAGCCGCAACGCCGACAATGGCGTCTGCTCCGCCGGCTTCAGCACGACCGTGTTGCCGCATGCGAGAGCAGGTGCGAGCTTCCAGCTGGCCATCATCAGCGGATAGTTCCAGGGGATGATGGCAGCACAGACGCCGACAGGCTCACGCAAGGTGTAGGTGAAGCGCTGCGGAACCGAGACCTCGACGGTCCTGCCGTCGATCTTGCTCGCGTAGCCGGCGAAGTGCCGGAACATGTTGGCGGTGATCGCCAAGTCGTCCCGCCGCGCGCACAACAAAGGCTTGCCGTTGTCAAGGCACTCGATGACTGCCAACTCGTCGGCATGGTCCTCGATGAGGTCTCCCAGTCGCCACAGAAGACGTCCTCGATCTGCCGCCGACATCGCCGGCCAGGGGCCTTCCTCGAAAGCCCGCCGCGCCGCTCTCACCGCCGCGTCGACCTCGGTGGTACCAGCCACGTGAACGCGGGCCAGCACCTTGTTGTCGGCCGGGTTCGTCGTCTCGAGATAGTGGCCCGTGTCGACGAACTCTCCATCGATGAAAAGCCCCGAAGGTACCGGCCCAAGAGCCTGACTCGTCGTCATGCTCAGCCGACAGCCATGTCAGCGCGCGCGATCGGGCCCTGCTCCAGCAGTCGATCGGTGATCGTGTGTCCGCGCGCGATCACGGCGTCGAGAATGTCACGCCATTGGTCCATCGCACCGACGGTGAACACCCCCCGTTGGGTGATGGTTCCGTCGGCCAGGCGCGGAATGAGGCAGATGGGCGTCGTTCCAATGGTGGCGTAGACCATATGGGTTCCCCACGGAACGTATTTCCGGGCCGTGGCCAGATCGACCTTGAGCATCATCGTCCGATCGACCGTGCGCTCGCCGACTCGCCCGTGGACCTGCACCGCTGCCACAAACGCCCCGTCGCTGACGACACCACTGGCCAGCGCGTCCTCGAATGCCTCGGGTCCGATGAAGGAGGCCCCGAGACGGCGGGGCAAGTCGGCCTCGTCCGAGGCCGCGCCTGCGTCGAGCTGACGTCGCAAGGCCTCGATCCAGATGTCGCGCGAGCTTCGCCAGCGCCCGCAGGCCAGCCCGCTCTTGACCTCGATCCGGCGCGGAGCCACACCGAGCTCGCGCAGAGACCTCATCTCGGGGTGCAGGAACCCGGTGAACACCGGCACCGACCCGACCGGCTCCGGCCAGTCGTACAGCTCCTCGCTCTCGAGGAGATCGACGGCCCGGGCCGCACCGTCCTCCCAACGCATGGGAGAGGGCATGTTGAAGTTGGCGATGAGTGCGGGCCCCACGGTCGAGACCAGGGTCTTGCCGTCACTCCAGTCAACCCAACGGACGGTAATGGACTCGACCTCGTCGAGTTGCTCGGTCATCGACCGAGCAGCGAGGTCGACCCAGCCCGGCGCGACACCGGCGCACAGCACGGCTGCCAGGCCAGCCGAGCGGAACTCCTCATCGAGGGCGAGCTGAGCGTCGATCGTGTGTTCGGGCGGGATCAGGCCCTCCACTTCGAACGGCCCGGAGTTCATGTCGACGTAGTGGGTGCCGGAGCGCAGACAACCTCTCATCACAGCTTGGTTGAACTCTGGGAGGGTTGCGTTCAAGACCACATCGAGGCTCTGGGCCCAGCTGGCCACGGCAACCGAGTCTGAGGCGTCGAGCGT
>CAZTHV010000060.1:7256-12952 GCA_964613165.1 uncultured Marmoricola sp. | reverse complement strand
GGGTGACGTGGGACGACAGCTTCGGCAGCGCGACGTCGCCGATGCCGTGGGAGCCGGGTGCGGCGTTCACGTGTACGGCGACGCTGACCCTCAACGGGTCGGACGCGCCGCACTTCGACCGGGCGACGGTGCTGACGAACCTGGTGCCGCAGGGTGACCCGGCGACGGGCCCGACGGACGGTCCGACGGACTCCGATGACTACCACGCCTTCACCGGCGCGATCCAGATCGTCAAGTACGACGGCCGAGACGGCTACGTGCCGGCCGACGGCAACGGTGACGGGATCCCGGACAAGCCGCTGGCCGAGACCGAGGTCGACGCCAACACCGCGGACGACGCGGTCCGCTATGTCATCGGCCAGGGCGATGCCGACACCGGTCCGCAGCCGGTGCACTTCGCGGTGACCAACACCGGGACGACCTGGCTGATGGACATCGACATCACCGATGCCACCCTGAACGGTCCGGCTGTCGAGGACATCTCCTGCGTCTTCCCCGACGCCTCGACCGGTACGACCTGGAGCGGGCCGTGGGAGCCGGGCGTGACGTTCTACTGCACCGCCGAGCTGACCTTGGAGTCCGGCGATCGGCACGGCGACGAGGTCGCGGTGGACGCGACCGTCGTGGTTCCGGCGCCCAACCCGGACTACGACCCGTCGGAGCCCCCGAGCGACGCCAACAACCCGTTCGGCGACGACCCGCTGCTCGACGGCAACGACGACCCGGTGCCGTCCGGCATCGAGGTCACCGACGACGACCCGTATCACGCGTATGCGGGGACACCGGACGTCGACATCGAGAAGGGCGACACCGGGTCTGAGCAGGCGCCGACCCCGGAGACCATCGTCAACGACGCGGACACGCTCGCAGACGGCGCGGCGTACACGCCGGGCGAGACCCGGACGCTGCGCTTCGAGGTGACCAACACCGGCGACGAGGACCTGCGCGACGTGGTGGTCACCGACGAGACCGTTGCCGGCGGACAGGTCGAGCTGATGAGCTGTGTCTTCCCCGGCGACTCCGACCCGACCGACGGCGTCCTGAGCGGCGCCACCTGGACGGTCACCTGGACCGCGTCGCACGCCGACCCGCCGACGCTGTGGCAACCGGACGTCTCCTTCACCTGCGAGGCGACGCTCACCGTCGAAGGCGGTGCCGGCCAGACGCACCATGACACCGCGACCGTCGTCGCGACGCCGGCTACGGGCGGTGCGCCGGTCACCGACGACGACGACTACCACGCGTTCTCCGGGGAGATCAGCGTCATCAAGTGGGACGGCGACCAGCCCGGACCGGTCGACGGCTCCGATGGGGCGAAGGCCTTGCTCGATGACACGATCGACGCCGACACCGCGGCGGACGCCGTCGTCTACCCGGTGGCTCAGGGCGACGCCGACTCGGGTCCGCAGCCCGTCCGCTGGGTGGTGACGAACACCGGCCCGGTCCCGCTGACCAGCCTGGTGGTCACCGACACGACCGACTCGGGTCCGGCGCTTGCGGACGTGACCTGTGACTTCCCCGGATCGCCGGGCACCGCCGGCACGTTGGCCGGTGAGACCTGGACGATCGAGTGGACGGCGTCGGCCCAGACCGACGGCGATGGCGCGGCCACCACCGTGTTCGCTCCGGGCGACTCCTTCTTCTGCGAGGGCACGCTCACGTTGGAGCCCGGCCAGACCCATGCCGACACCGCGCAGGCTGACGGCGTCGTCACCAACCCGGACACCAACGTGCCGACCGACGTGGAGGTCACCGACGACGACCCCTTCAACGCCGAGGCGCACCAGCCCGACGTGGAGATCGTCAAGGAAGGCGGCCAGCCCGACGTCGACGGCGGTGAGCCGGTCCGCAGCACCAGCGATCCGGCGAGCCCGGGACCCGTCGTGCTCGTGGCCGGTGAGACCGCGGCCATCGAGTTCACGGCGACCAACCCCGGCACCGAGCCGCTGCAGCAGGTGACCATCAGCGATGCCGTCACCAACGGCACGGCGAGCATGACCGCGATGTCGTGCGCCTTCCCTGACGGCAGCACTGGAGACGGCGTCGTGGTGGGCGACGACATGGTGGTCACCTGGGACAACACGATGGGCGCCTCGCCGACCAGCGAGTGGGCGCCGATCGCGGTGGACCCGGACGCGATCGTGCGTTGCGAAGCCACCCTGACCGCCCTGGCGCCGGCCGAGGTTCACGCCGACGAGGTGGCCATCGCGGGCGTGGGTGCCATCACCGGCCTGCCGGTCAACGACGACGATCACTGGGAGGCGGTGACACCGAGTGTCAGCGTCGCGAAGTCCGTGGTTGGCGCCATCGCGCCGGTCGCCGGTCAGAGCGGTGTCTTCGACGTCACCTACGAGTTGACCGCCACCAACGACGTGGACGTGGCGACGACCTACGACCTGGAGGACGCCTTCGCGTTCGGCGACGGCATCGACGTCGTCGGCGTCCGGTCGCTGACCGGGCCACCGGGTGTCACCGTCCGTGGCGACTTCGATGGTGACGGCCAGCCGGTGATCGCCTCCGACGTGCCGATCGTCGGCAACGCTGACGTGGCGTACGCACCGCACGTGTACACGCTCGTGGTGCGCGTCGACATCTCCGACGTCAGCGAGCCGTCCGGTCAGACGCCGGGAAGCGGCTCGTGCCCACCGGGCGGCGACCCGAGTGCCGTCGGCGGCCTGCAGAACGGCGTCACCCTGTCGTTCCCCGGGGGGACCTCGGAGGCCGATGACTGCGCGTCGGTCGGCAAGCCGACCATGGTGAAGAACCTCGACTCCGCGCAGCCGATCGGCAACGGGCAGTGGGAGGTCAGCTACACCGTCACGGTGAGCAACACCGGCGATGGGCCGGCCAGCTACGACCTGGACGACGCGTTCCACTTCGGGCCGGGTGTCACCATCGACTCGGTCGCTCCGGTGACGGTGACCCCCGCGACGATCACGCCGAACGCCGGCTTCAACGGGCAGGATCACACCAGGATCGTGACCGGCCAGCCGATTCTGGCGCCTGATCACGCGGACTACGAGCCGCACGTCTACACCGTGTCGGCGGTGGTCGACGTTCCGCTGAGCCTGGTTGACGGTCAAGGAGGCAATCAGGCCGCCTGCACCGGCAGCGGTGCGGTGAGCACCGCGGACGAGGCACTGAACAACGTCGCCACCCTCGGCGTCGGCACCATCACCGAGGACGACGACGCATGTGCACCGTTGCCGTCGATCGAGATCGAGAAGCGGCTCGCCGGTGGGTCCCCGGTGGCCAACGGCAACGGCACCTGGACCGTGACGTATCTCGTCGACGTCACCAACACCGGTGCGGCCGCGGGCGCCTACGACCTGGCCGACCAGCTGCGGTTCGGCGCCGGCATCACGGTCGACTCGGCGGCCGTCGTCAACCAGGCGCCGGGGACGATCGCCACCAACGGCTCGTGGACGGGCCTCGGCGCGCAGCCGGACGACACCGAGAACGAGATCGTCTCCGGGGTCACCCTGGCACCGGGCAGCACCGACACCTACCGGGTCGAGGTCGTGGTCGGACTCGACGGCAGCCAGCCGCCGACGACCCAGGACCTGAGCTGCGCGGACAACCCGTCGCCTCAGACCCGGGCCGGACTGCTCAACGGCGCCCTGGTCGGCTCGAACGACCTGACAGCGGATGACGACGCCTGCGCCGGTCTGCCGGACCTCGGCATCGACAAGAAGGTCGTCGCGGCCCCGATGCCGTCCGATGACGGCACCACCAGCACGGTGCAGTACCGGGTGACGGTGACCAACAGCGGCGGGGCCGAGGGCACGTACAACCTCACCGACTCGCTGGCGAAGTACGGCCAGGGGGTGGAGATCGACGCGACGAGCGTCTCGGGCCCGCCCGCGATCAACGTCAATGCCGGCTGGAACGGCATCGCCGACACGACGATCACGACCGGTGCGCAGCTGCCGGCGGGCGAGTCCCATGAGTACCTGGTGACCGTGACGTTCCACGTCGCCGACATCGCCGAGGTGAAGCCGGCAGCACTCGACTGTCGGCTCGGCGCCGGGGAGGCCGGGACCGGTACGTTCAACACCGCCGTCTTGGTGACCAACGGCCTCACCGAGGAGAACCACGCCTGCGCCCCGATCGGTGCCAGCATCGTCCAGAAGACGGTCGAGTCGTTCAAGAAGGTCGGCGACCGGGAGTGGAAGATCGTCTACCTGCTCACGGTGACCAACAAGGGCGACGGCGGCGACGTGTACGACCTGAGTGACAGGCTGCGGTACGGAAGCAGTGCTGTCATCGACTCCGCCACGGTCCGCGGCCAGAGCCCGTCCGGTCTGCGGGTGAACCCGCGCTGGGACGGTGTGGATCGCACGACGGTGGTCCGCAACCAGCGGATCGGCGGTGGCGAGACCCACGTCTATCGGGTGGAGGTGCACGCCAGGGTTCCTGGCAGCGTGCCGGCCAGCAAGGTCGGCCGTGACTGCCGGGTGGTCGACGGTCCGGGCAGGTCCGGTGGATTTACCAACACCACGAAGCTGAACGGGCAGAGCGGCGCCTCCTACGACGAAGCCTGCGTGCTGCCTGTGCTGCGTCCGCCGCTGCCCGACGTGGGCTCCGGTGCGCTCGGCTACCTGCCGATCGCTCTCGGGCTGTTGACGCTCGGCGGCGGGCTGGTCTGGCTGACCCGGCGGCGTCACGAGCGCTCCGACGGCTAGCAGCCGTCACCGGCGGGGTGCGGCTTGAGCTCCGCGTGGGTCCAAGCCGCACCCGCCCGACCGGCGCTGCGATCGCGGCCGTCCTGGGGCCAGGGATGCGAAGAAGAGCTCGCGGACTCGGGCGATGTGCGCAGGACGGCGGCGGCTTGCGCGAGTGGGGAACGCTGGTCGTCGGTGCGACGCCGATCAGGCGCGGGCGGCGCCGACGAGCTCCCGGACGGCAGGCGCGACCTCGGCCGCGAAGGTCTGCGTGGTGGTCGTGTCATCGGAGGCGACGATGAAGCCGCTGGTGCCGTAGGTGAGTGCGACCTCGGCGAGCTCCTCGGCCCACTGAGCCGGTGGGCCCTGGAGGAATCCGTCGCTCCTGGGTGAGAACCGGCCGCCGATGTTGAGGAGGCGGCGAACGGAGTCGGGGCGGCGGCCGGCAGCCAGGGCGGCTGCGTCGATGTGATCGTTCATGGCGGTCAGCTCGGACAGACCGCCCTTGAGGTACTGGGCGGACGGTAGCCAGCCGTCCGCGGCGCGGCCGACCAAGCGCAGGATGCGGGGCTTGTAGGCGCCGACCCAGATTCCGATGGGATGGGCCGGTGCGGGGCCGCGCTTGGCGCCGCGTACGTGGTAGTGCGTGCCCTCGATGTTGAGGACGCTGCGGTCAGCCGTGTCCCAGATCCCGCGGATGATCGCGATGGCCTCCTCGAGCGCTTCGATGGACTCTCCGGGGCTGCGACGGGGACCGCCCATGCCGGCGACGCCGTCCCAGAAGGCGCCGGCGCCGATGCCGAGCTCGGCGCGGCCGCCACTGAGCAGGTCGAGGGTGGCGGTGGCCCGGGCGAGGACTGCTGGAGGGCGCAGCGGCAGGTTGGTGACGTTCGCGGCGAGGTGGACTCGCTCCGTGCGCGCCGCGGCGTAGGCCAGCAGGGTCGAGGTGTCGTGGAAGCTCGAGATGTAGGGGTGGTCCTGGAAGGTGACCAGGTCCAAGCCCTCCCGGTCCGCGAGGACCGCCTGCTCGAC
>CAZTHV010000060.1:0-7246 GCA_964613165.1 uncultured Marmoricola sp. | reverse complement strand
GGTGGACAGGGCGGTTGGTGGGAGTCACGAAGGTGCCGAAGAGCAGATCGTGGCCGTAGTCGGTGCTCATGATGCGCTCCTGACGTGCCCGGGATCGAGTGCCCGGTCGGGGTGACGAGGTGGCTGATGCGCCCACCAGGATACCAGAAAGATTGAATCTTCAACTAGATCGGGTTCGGTAGCTCGGCGGCCGGCGCGGTCCCAGATCCCGGAGGAGGTGCTTTGGGCGGCCGGGTGTCGCCCGTCACGGCGTTTGCGTGGCGGGCGTGCGGGTAACTAGCGAGAAGCGGGCCGACTGGCCCGCTGTTCGATGAGGACAAGAGATGGCCAGCGGCTTGGGCATCGTCCTGCCGCGCGGGGGCGGCACACGATCATCGAAGAGCGTTGTTGAAAGGCGGACTGACGTGCTCTACACCATTCTGTGGATCATCGCGGCGATCCTGGTCATCTTCGGGATCGTCCGGATCGTCCGGGGCGACATCCTGTTCGGCATCGTGCTGATCGTCGTCGGGCTCCTGGTGGGCCCGGGAGGCGTGTCGATCTTCTAGCCGCGCTCAGCGGCTGAGCCGTTCGGGAGCGGGGGTGGCGATCATGGTGCTCCTGAACGGCTGCGGCACGTCGGGTCCGCGCAGCCTTCTGCAGGCTACCGGGTGCGAGCCGTCGTCACTGGCGGGAGCGGCTGAGCAGGTAGACGAAGTACGGCGCCCCGATGGCGGCGACCACCAGCCCGGCGGGGATCTGCGCCGGTGCGATGACGGTGCGGCCGAGGGCGTCGGCGAGGGTGAGCAGGCCGGCGCCGATGAGCACCGCGACCGGCACCGAGCGGGAGTGCCGCCCGCCGACGACGGCGCGAGCCGCGTGCGGCGCGACCAGGCCGACGAAGCCGACCACGCCGACGGCGCCGACCGCGGTCGCGGCCAGCAGGGCGGCGACGGCGAGGACGAGCAGCCGGGTGCGCTCCAGGCTGACGCCGACGATCCGTGGCGAGTCCTCGTCGAGGGCGAGCAGGTCGAGCTCCCGGCGTACCAGCACCGCCAGTGGGAGCGCGACGACCAGGACCACGGCGACCGGGACCACCTGCTCCCAGGTGCGGCCGTACGTCGTACCGGAGAGCCAGGTGAAGATCCGCGGGGTGTCCCAAGGGTTCGCCCGCAGCAGCAGGTACGCCGTCAGGGCGGAGGTCAGGCTCCACACGCCGACGCCGATCAGCACCAGGCGGTCGGCGCCCAGGCCACCGCGCCACGCGAGCCCGTAGACCAGCGCGAAGGCGACCAGCGCGCCGGCGATCGACGCGGCGGTGATCGGCCCGATCGCGTTGGAGCCGTGGGTGACGACGAGCACCGCGCCGAGGCCCGCGCCGCCGGTGATCCCGAGGAGCCCGGGCTCGGCGAGCGGGTTGCGGCAGCAGGCCTGCACCAGCGAGCCGGACAGGGCGAGTGCCGCGCCGGCCAGCAGGGCGGCCGCCACTCGCGGCGCCCGCTCGTCGAGGGCGAACCGCACCAGCGGGTGGGCGCTGCCGTCCAGCCAGGTCACGACGTCGCCGGGAAGCAGCCGCAGCTGACCGACCAGCAGGCTGGTCAGGGCGAGACCGGCGACGGCGGCGATGCCGACCCCCAGCACCGCGACGAACCGGCCTCGGCTGCGAACGCCGACCGTCGCCGCAGGAGGCTCGCGGGTCGGCCCGGCGTCGCGACTGCCGCGAGCCAGCAGGATCAGGAAGATCGAGCCGAAGATCGTGGTGGTGACGCCGGTCGGGATCGAGGCCGCTGTCTCGGCGCCGATGAGCCAGCGCAGCAGCGCGTCCGCCAGCACCACGCTGATCGCGCCGACGAGCCCCGCCGCGGGGATGAGCACCAGGTGCCGGTGGAACGCCGGCACGACCCGGCCCAGCAGCCGGGCGATCGCCGGCGCGTACAGCCCGACGAAGCCCAGCGGGCCGGCGAGCGTCACCGACGCGGCCGTCAGCAGCACGGCGAGCAGCACGCCCGCGATCCGCGTCGAGCGCACCGGCACGCCGAGCGCCCCGGCGGTGTCGTCACCCAGGCCGAGCAGGTCCAGCCGCCGGGCCAGCAGCAGCGCGCACAGCGTCACGCCGCCGATCACCGGCGCCGCCTGCCGGAAGGCATCCAGACCCAGTTGGCTCAGTGAGCCGTTTCCCCAGGCGTAGAGACCTTTCGTCGCCTGGGCGTAGAGGATCAGCAACGTCGCGGCGCCGGCCTCGAGCGCCATGGCGACAGCCGAGCCGGCCAGGATGAGCCGGGTCGTCGAGGTGCCGGCGGCGCCGGAGAGGGACAGCACCAGGGCCGCGGCGAGCAGGCCGCCGGTGACGGCGACGGCGCCGGAGGCCCACAGCGGCACGCTGAGCCCGAACGCCGCGACGGCGGTGAGGGCCAGGAAGGCGCCGGAGGTGACCGCGAGCGTGTCCGGCGACGCCAGCGCGTTGCGGGCGATCGACTGGAAGAGCGCGCCGGCGACGCCGAGGGCGAAGCCGACCGCGATTCCCGCGGCCAGCCGGGGGAGTCGCGAGCCGACCAGCACGTCGTGCGCCATCGCCGTGGTGTGCCGGCCGGTCATCGCCCGCCACACCTCGCCGACCCCGATGCCGGAGGTGCCCTGGGTCAGGTGCCAGCCGGCCACCACGACGAGGACGGCACCGAGCAGCAGCAGTGCGGCGCCCGCGCCGAGGGTACGGCGGACGCTCGGCTGACCCGGCCCTTCGGCGAGGTGGGGCCGAGTCAGCGCGTCGGGCTGCCGCAGCTCGGTCATCGCCCCGGAGACGCGTTCAGTCGGTCAGCAGGTCGACGTACGCGTCCAGCACCTGCTCGCTCGATCTCGGGCCGCCGAAGGTCCAGATGCCCGCGGGGAAGGCGTGCACGCGACCGTCCTCGACCGCGGGGAGCGAGGCCCAGATCTGGTTCTTCGTCAGCTCGGCGGCGTAGTCGGTGCCGTCGGGGTCAAGCGTCCCGGTGTAGAGGAGGGTGGCGTCGCCGACCTTGGTCATGCCCTCGATGTCGGTCTGACCCAGCCCGTACGCCTCGTCGACCTTGCCGGTCCAGGCGTTGGTCAGGCCGAGCTCCTCGCCGATCTCACCGATCAGCGAGCCCTGGCCGAACGGGCGGAGGCTGACGTTGCCGGCGTCGATCCAGCCGTCGAGGTAGACGAAGCTCCGCGAGGTCAGATCTGCCTCCGCGACGGCGGCCTTGGCGTCGGCGAGCTTCTCGTCGAAGTCGGTCAGCACCTTCTCGGCGCGCTCCTCACGTCCGGTCGCCTCGGCGATCAGCGAGAAGGTGTCCTTCATGTTCTGGATCGGGTCGGCGGCGTCGGCACCCTTGGTGGCCAGCACCGGTACGTCGTACTTGCTGATCTGCTTGATCGCCTGGTCGTCGGCGGAGTAGGCCTCGACGATCACCAGGTCGGGGTTGGTCGCCAGCAGGGCATCCATGTTCGGCTCGCCGCGGACGCCCACGTCCGTGGTGTCCGCGGCCAGCTTCTCCGCGGTGTCCCAGACGGCGAAGCCCTTGACGTCGGCCACCGCGACCGGGTTCAGGCACAGCGTCAGGACGTCCTCGGTCTGCTGCCACTCCAGGACCGCCACGCGCGCGGCGGGCTTGTCCAGCTCCACGGTGCGACCCCAGCCGTCGGTCAGGGTGATCGGCCCGGTCGAGGTGGCGGTGGTGTCGTCGGCGCAGTCGCCCGAGTCGCTGACCGCGGCCACGTCCTGGTCCGCCGCCCTGCCCGGGTCGGTGGTGGCGCAGGCGCTGAGCAGCGCGACGGCGCCTAGCACGGCCCCGAGGGCCGGGAGGATCGGGCGTGTCTTCATCGGATTCCTTACTCGGTGTAGGGCGACGCGCACGAGCGACGCCGGTGGTGGTGCCCGCGTGCCTCCACGCGGAGCAGGCTGGTCTCGTCGTCGGTGGAGACGACGACGGGGAGCTCGTAGACCTCCGAGAGGTGCTCGGCGGTGAGTACGTCGGACGGCGAGCCCGACGTACGGACCTGGCCGTGCTGGAGCAGCACGACGTGGTCGGCGACGCCCGCGGCGTGGTTGAGGTCGTGCAGCACCACGCCGATCGCGGTGTCGTGCTCGTCGGCCAGCCGGCGGACCAGGTCGAGCGTCTCGATCTGGTAGCGCAGGTCGAGGTGGTTGGTCGGCTCGTCGAGCAGCAGCACACCGGTCTGCTGCGCCAGGCAGGTCGCCAGCCAGACGCGCTGCAGCTCGCCGCCGGAGAGCTGGTCGACGGCGCGCTCGCCCATCGCGGCGATGCCGGTCATCGAGAGTGCCTGGTCGACGGCGTTCCGGTCGGCGGCGGTGAGCGCGGCCAGCCTTCGCCGGTGCGGATGCCGGCCGAAGGCCACCACGTCGCGCACCGACAGGCCGGAGGGGTGCGGGCGCGACTGGGAGAGCAGGGTGACCCGGCGGGCGAACTCCTTCGCCGAGAGGGGAGCGACGTCCACCGGCGGCCGGGCGTCCTCACCCAGGGTGACGGTCCCGGAGTCGACCTTGTGCAGCCGGGCGAGCGAGCGCAGGACGGTGGACTTGCCGCTGCCGTTGGGGCCGATCAGCGCGGTCACCTCGCCGGCGCGCAGCTCGACGGACACGCCGTGCACGACGGTGGTGCGCTGGTAGCCGAGCACCAGATCACAGCCCCGCAGCTCTGTCGACGTCATGAAGCAAGGTTAGCCTTGCCTAAGCAACGTTGTCAGGCACCCCCTCAGAAAGGCTCGTGATGTCCTCGCCTCTGCCCTTCCTCCTCGCCGAGCTGGAGGCCGTCTCCGTCGAGCGGATCTCGCCGAGCTTCGTCCGGGTCGTGCTCGGTGGTCCCGACCTGGCCGAGTACGGCGTGGACGGTCCGCGCTACGACCAGCGGATCAAGCTGATCTTCCCGGTCCCCGGTCAGGTCGCGCCGGCAGCGCTCGACAGCGAGGCACTGGAGTCGTGGTGGGAGCTGCCCGAGGAGCAGCGCGGGCCGATGCGCACCTACACGATCCGCGACGTCCTCGGCAGCGGCCGGGAGGCCCGGCTGGTGGTCGACATCGTGGTCCACCAGGACGGGCTCGCCGGCCCGGGCGCGAACTGGGCGCTGGCGGCCCGGCCGGGTCACCGGGTCCGGGTGCTGGCCCCGCGCCGTGGCGTTCCCTACGGGGGCATCGAGTGGGCGCCGCCGTCGGTCCAGGATCTCCTGGTGGTGGGCGACGAGAGCGCTCTCCCGGCGATCGCGAGCATCCTGGAGGACCTGGAGCCGTCCAGCCGCGGCCGGGTCTTCGTCGAGGTTCCCGATGCCGGCGACATCGCCGACCTCGCCGCGCCGACGGGCATCGAGCTGTGCTGGCTGCCGCGTGGACACACCGACGCCGGCGCGCGCGTGGTGCCCGCGATCCGGGAGCATCTCGGTCTCGAGTCCGGCGACTTCGCCGACCAGACCGAGGTCGACCCGGACCTGTGGGAGACGCCGACCTGGTCGTCCTCGGGCGAGGAGGTCGGGCAGACGCGGGTGATGGGCGGCGATCTGGCGCACTTCTACGCCTGGATCGCGGGGGAGTCGCGGATGGTCACCACGCTCCGGCGCGCGCTGGTCGGCGAGCTGGGCGTCGACCGCTCGCAGGTCGCGTTCATGGGCTATTGGCGCAAGGGCGTCGCCATGCGCTCCTAGGGGGAGCGGCGACCGCTAGGGTGAGCGCCGGTCCGGGGCGACCGGTCCTGGACCGCTGCACCCGTCGCGCCCCCAGGACTGCCATGTGCCCGATGACCGCTCCTTCCCCGACGGCACGGGCACGGGCGGAGGGGCTGCTGGCCGGTCTCGCGACGCCGCCGGGAGCGCTCGGCCGGCTCGGCGACCTCGGCGTCTGGATCGCCGCGTGCCAGGACAGCGTGCCGCCCTCGCCTCTGGACGGGGTCCGCTTGGTCGTCTTCGCCGGCGACCACGGGGTGGCCGACCACGGGGTCTCGGCCTTCCCGTCGAGCATCACCGGCGCCATGGTCCGCACGATGCTCGACGGCCGCGCCGGGGTGAGCGCGCTCGCTCGCGAGCACCGGGTGCGGGTGCGCGTCCTCGACCTGGGCGTGGACGACGACTTCGCCGACCTCGACCTTCGGACGCGGTCGGTCCTGACCGCCTTCAAGGTACGCCGGAGCAGTGGCGCCCTCCATCTCGCCGACGCGCTCGCGCCGGCGGAGACCGAGGCGGCCCTCCGCGCCGGAGCCGCCATCGCCGACGAGGAGATCGTCGCCGGCGCGCTGCTGCTGATCGCCGGCGACATGGGCATCGGCAACACCACTCCGGCCGCCGCGATGGTCGCCGCCTGCCTCGGCCTGCCCGCCGAGGCGGTGGTCGGGCGGGGGACCGGCATCGACGACGCGACGCTGGCGCACAAGGCCGGCGTCGTCGCGGCCGCGCTCCGCCGGACCGGCTCGCGTGCCGACGACCCGGTGGAGACCCTGACCGCTCTGGGCGGGGCCGACCTCGCCGCCACGACGGGCTACCTCGTGCGGGCCGCGCGGGCTGGTGTGCCGGTGCTCCTCGACGGCCTCATCGGCCTGGCCTGCGCCCTGGTCGCCGACCGGATCGAGCCGGGCGCCCGCGCGTGGCTCGCCGCCGGGCACCGCTCCACCGAGCCGGCGCAGTCGCTCGCCCTGGACGCCCTGGGGCTCGAGCCACTGCTCGACCTGGGCCTCCGCCTGGGTGAGGGATCGGGTGCCGTCGCCGCGGTGCCTCTCCTGCGTAGCGCGGTGGCGCTCATGCGCGACGTCGCGCGGCTCTCGGACCTGGCCGCACCGGAGAGCCGATGATCCGAGACGGCTGGCGGCTCGCCGTCGGCACCTTCAGCGTTGTACCGGTGGCGGCTCCCGCGACCGTCGATCGCCGCCGCGCGACCGCGGCGGCACTCCTGGCGCCCGTGGCGGTCCTGCCGCTGGGACTGGTCGCGGCCACCGTGCTGGCACTCGGGCACGAGGGGGGCCTGCCCGCTCCGGTCTCGGCGCTGCTGGCGATCGGCGCGGTCGCCCTGGGCAATCGGGCCCTCCACCTCGACGGGCTCTCCGACACCGTCGACGGGCTGAGCGCCTCCTTCGACCGCGCGCGCTCGCTGGAGGTGATGCGCAGCGGCACCGCCGGCCCCGCCGGGGTGGTGGTGATCGTGGTCGTGCTCGGGCTGCAGGCGGGCGGGATGGCGAGCCTCCTGGTCTCGCCGCATCCGATCCGTGGTGCCGTGCTGGCCGGCCTGGCGGTCTGCGCGTCCCGGGCTGCCG